>JBBQIO010000379.1:0-4659 GCA_038325015.1 Polyangia bacterium | reverse complement strand
GCCACCGCGACGTTGTAGATCGGGCCGGTGCGCGGCGGCTGATCGTCGACCCGGATCGTCACTTCGGTGTTGGAGTAGCGGAAAGTCGCGCGCAGCGTGCCGACGGCGAACGACAACCCGCCGCCGAAAGCCTTGGTCGTGCGATTGACGTAGTGATCGACCCAGCCGGCGACGCCGAACGCCGCGATGTTGATGAACAGGCGCACGCCGCGGCCGCCGTCGCCGGAGGCGAGCGTGAAGCGCACGCGCCCCAGGTCGACCGGGCGCGCCTTGGCGGACGCGAGCTGCTGGACCGCGACGCCGAGCTCGCGTGTGACGCCCAGCGTGCGCACGAAATCGCCGCCGGTGCCGGCGGGTAGGACGCCCATCTCGGCGTCGGACCGGATCGGCTTTTCGCACGCCGCATCGAAGAAACCGTTGGCCACTTCGTGGATTGTCCCATCGCCGCCGATGGCGACAACGAGCTCGGCGCCGGCGCTGAGCGCCTCACGGGTGAGCTCGGTGGCGTGACCGGTTCCGTTGGTCTGGCGAACGTCGCATGGGCCGAGCGCGGCCAGGATTTGCTCGCGCATGCGTGGCCAGCGTCGCTCGGTCTTGCCGCCCGCAGAGCGGGGATTGACGATCAGCGTGGTCTTCATTGTTCGGGCAGCTCTTTCGCCGGTGATAGTGGTTGAGATGGGCGCGTCGAGGCTTCGAGCAGCTCGATCAGGTCGAGCGCCTCGACCCCATCGCGCGTCAGACGCTTTACACAGGTCGGGCAGGCGGTCACGACTTTGCTGGCTCCGGCCTCTTTGACCTCTTGCAGTCGCGCGGATGCGATGGAGTCGGCCGTCGCAGGCAGCGTCTCGGGCAGAAGGCCGCCGCCGCCGGAACACTCGGCGTCGCTCTGGGCGCGCGAAAACTCCAGCACCTCGGTCAGCGCGCGCGCCCCCAGCCGGCGCGGCACCTCGTACACGCCCTGACGGCGCCCGAGGTAGCACGGGTCGTGGTAGTACGCGCTGCCGTTTTTCGCGCGTGTTGCGTCGTCGATCGGGAGGCGCTCGATGAAGCCGCCGAGAAATTCGGTGCTGTTCTCGACGGTGGGCGCCAAGGTGACGCCGACCTCGGGGTATTCGCTCTTCATCAGCCACGCGCACGCCGGACAGTGGACGACGACGCGCGCGTAGCCGCTGAGCTGCTTTTTCATGCGGCGGGCGTGGGCGCGGAATTCGTCGATGCGACCCGCGGCGTAGAGTGGATAGCCGCCGCAGCCATGCTCGCCGTCGGCCGCACCGACATAACCGGCGCCGATGCGGTCGCATAGGTCGAGCATGCGAGCGGCGACCTCGGGGCGCTCGCAGCCGGCCATAAACGCCACCTGCCCTTCGAGCGGGCGTCGCTCGGCGCCGACCAGCTGGCGCATGCGCGTCTGCGCGGCCCGCGATTTTGCCTCGAAGCGCGGCTGCAGCGTGGCCAGTGCGGGGTGGCCGCGGCCATCGGATTCGGCGTCTTGCCGTCCGGCGAACAGCGCTGGGCCAACCTCGTTGCCATGGAGGCAGGCCGACGTGCAGCGGCCGCAACCGGTGCAGGCATATAGCGATGCGGTGTCCTCTTTGAGCCGCTCGGCATCGGCTTCGAGCCGGCTCGAGCCGCGCCGCAGCTGCCCGAGCGTGGCCATCTTGGCCTGCGGCACGAGCGACTCGCGCGTCTCGGCATTGGATACCGGACAGGTATGCCGACAAAGCTTCGGGCAAAAGGTGCAGTACGAAATCGCTGTGTCGAGATCAGGCATGCGTCACCAGCCGCCGAGGCGCCAAGAGGGATCGAGCTGGCGCTTGAGCGCAGCCAACCAGGGATGAGGGGCCGGCCGTGCGCCCGGTGGACGGTCCAGGTGCAGGAGCGCGCAGCCGTTGCGATGCCAGCCGCCGACCCGGACCGCGTCATTAAGAATGAGATGATCGCAGCGCGCCAACAGGCCGGCGTGCGTCAGCGCCTCCTCTTGGACCGCGTCGATCATCAGCGGCGGCGGCAGATGGGGCACGACGCGTCCGCCCTGATCGTGCGCGATCCGACCGGTCAACGCGCGCTCGGCATCGACCAGCGCAGCCGGGCCGTCGAAGGTCGCCAAGAGGGTTGCATTCGGTTGACCGAGGAGAACCAGGTCGAGGGGTCGCACCCCGGCGACGAACAGCGCCCGGGCCACGCGCACGGCGGCGTCGAGCGATGGCAGCGCCCATGCGGCTTGGGCGTGCGATTCGCCGCGCCGCTCGACACGCAGGGTCGCGCTAGTGAGGATGCCGAGCGTGCCGTGCGAGCCGAGCAGCGCCTGCACCAGGTCCGGGCCGGTCGCTTTGCGCGGCGCCACACGAGTCGACAGCTCCGTGCCGTCACCCAAGATCGCTCCGACCCCGACGCACGCCGCGATGAATCGACCCTGGCGCGGGCGGGCCTCGGACGGGCGCGGCGCCGACAAGAGCGCACCGATCGTCCGCGACAGCGACGGCGTGGGCAACGGGCCGAGCGTCAGATTGCGCCGGCCTAAAAGGTGCTCGAGCGCGCCCGCCGTGATGCCCGCCTGCACCGTGCACAGAAGCGAAGTCTCGTCGAGATGGAGCACCTGAGCCATGCGGCCGAGGTCGACGGCGATGCCGACCTCACTCGGCTTACCGGCGACTCCGATGCGCGCGCCCATCTCGCCGGCCACGCGCAAGACGTCACCGACCTCGTTGACCGCGCCGGGAAACACGCGCACCTGGCGCAATCCGGTCGCTGTTGGTCGCTCGACGCGCAGCGCCCCGAGGGCGCCTTCGAGCCGCTCGGCATAAAGATCAAGCACGTCGCTGGTATTGGCTGTCGCCATGGTCAGAGCCCCATCTTGCCGGGGTTCGAGATGCCCTCGGGATCGACCACCGTTTTGAGGGCGCGATAGACCGACATCGCCGCGCCGTGCTCGGCGGGCATGAACGGCGCTTTGGCCAGGCCGACCCCGTGATGGTGCGAGATGGTGGCGCCTGCAGCGTTGGCCGCGCTCAATCCGCGCCGCCAAATTTCGTCGTACAACCGCTCGGCCTCCCAACGTCCGCCGGGTCGCTTGGTCGTGCGGCCGCTGCCCTCGACGCGCGTCGCGGCGCCCGGCCCCGCGAAGGTGAAGTAGATCGAGCAGCCGTCGGGATAGCCGTGAGAAAAATGCGCCATGATGAAGGCCACCGGGGAGATCGCGCGGCGCACCGCCTGGTAGAGGTCGGTCAGGCGATCCCAGGTGGTAGCCACCTCCATCGTGTCGACAAAGCCGCCGGCGTCGAAAATTTTCGACATGCGAAAGCTGACCGCATAGCGATGGCGCAGCCAACGTTGGCCGGGACCGGGACCGAGCTCTTTGCCGCCGGCGCGGAGGAGCTCGATGCGGGCCGACTGATGTTCGGCCTCGGTCAGTCCGTGCTCACCCTCGAAGCCGGCCACCAAAAGGCAGCCACCGTGTCCGGGTAAAAGGGGCAAAAGTGTTGCAGCGGCGCGGTTGATGAGGTGCGGACGGCCGAGCGCAGCGCCGAGCACGCGGCGCTTCAACAGATCGACGAAGCCGTCTTCGGGCGACGCTTGGCTATCGTGCTCGTCGCTGTCCTTTTCGCTGCGATGAAAAAACGAGTCAAGCTCGTCGTACAGCCGCAGACACGCCGGGCGCAGATTGCGCTGCAGCACGCGGCGCATCGCTTCGAGGCCGGCCGACAGTCGCGGAAAGCTCCAGCCGCCGTAGATCTGCGACTCGGGCGCCGGCGAGATGGCCAGCTTGGCTTCTGTGATGACGCCCAGCGTGCCTTCGGAGCCGACGATCAGCTGGCACAGATCTGGCGCGCCGCCGGCCGGCAGCTGGTGAATCGCTCCGGTGCCGTCGACCAAGGTGATGCTCTGGACGAGGTCTTCGATCTTGCCGTACTTGGTCGAGAACTGGCCGGCCGAGCGCGCCGCCAGCCAGCCGCCCAGCGTCGAGCACATGATCGACGACGGAAAGTGGCCGAGCGTCGCACGCCGCCTGACCAGCTCATGCTCCAGATGCTCGCCGATGATGCCGCACTCGAACGTGGCCGTGCCGTCTTCGCGATCGAAGGCCAAGAGGCGGCGCATGCGTTTGAGGTCGATGGTGATCCCGCCGGCCAGCGGAATCGCCCCGCCGCACACGCCGGAGCCGGCGCCGAACGGCACGATCGCGACTTTGGCGCGCGCTGCCAAGCGCACGATCTCGGCGACCTCGGCCGTCGAGGTGGGCCAAACGATGGCGTCGGGCGGGCGCGACGCCGAGGCGCCGGCCTGCACCGCCAACAGGCCGCGCGGCCACAGGTCGCGTCCATACGAATCGCGGTCGAGGGCGGACGTCGACACGCGTCCGGGATAGCGGCGGGTCAGCTCGGCGATCAGTGGCTCTGCAGCGGGCACGCCGGGACGGTAGCGCAGTTGCTCCTACTTTTGGAACGGCTCGGTCAAGAGATAGAGATCCCAACGAATGCGGCGGCCGGTGGCGTTGTGCAGTATCAGTCCACCTGCACTTACGTCGGCGGTGGCCGAGACGCGAATGCGAGACACGGACGGCGCGCTGGGCACGGTGTCGACGTGGTAGCAGCCGTCGCAGGTGCCCAGTTGCGCCGGGTCCACCGAGGCGTGCGTGCTGGGCGTAAATCTTCCGCTCCA
>JBBQIO010000378.1:0-4670 GCA_038325015.1 Polyangia bacterium | reverse complement strand
TTGCTCGTTCTCGCCCCCGATGCATCCCGGCTGGCTTCGTTGCTCGTCGGTCACTGGCCGACGGGCCAGCTCCCTTCTCTCGCCTTGCCATCCGGGCGCCTCGGGACCGAGCTTCGATCAACTTATCCATTCGAGGGCCCTTACGCGAAGAAGATCATCGCCGGTCGCCCATACGCGAAGAAGGATCAACTAGTCTCAAAGAAAATCGTGCCGCAGGCGACATACGACAGGATGAAAGACCTCGTGAGCGCGACGCAAGCGCCGAAGAAGTAGCGTGGCCTACGTCAAGCTGACCACGGTCTCAGGTGAGAGCGGATCGTACGAGCTCGCGCTGGGCAACGTGGTGATGCCCGAGGCCGAGCTCGCGGTCGTGCAGCCAGCGTCGCTGTGCGTGCAGCGGTTCTGGTCGAAGAAGAAGACAGCGGAACGCGTGCTCCCGCTGGCCTCGAGCGGCGCGCTCGTTGTGCGTGCGGATCTTGCGAGCCAAGCGTTCGCTGAAACGGCGATCAAGACGCAGCCGATCACGATCGTGATGACCGACGGCAAGACCAAGGTCAGCGGTTGGGTGTTCGTCCAGATCGATGCCTGGGTCGCCGGCGACGAAGAGCTGCCGGCGCCGCTCGCGCGCTTGGTCGAGCATCCACGCGTAATCGTCGCGGAGCCTGCGTTCGCGCAGCGGTTGACGAAGCTGAGCGGCAAAGCGATCCGGACGCTCGAAGATGGTGATGGCGAGTTGTTCGCGCCGACCTGGATAAATGACTATCGGCCGTCGAAGCGGGCCGCGACCGCCTATGCCAAGCTCGTAGGCGGCGATCGCACCGCGCGCAAAGCCGCGGTCGCGGATCCACTCTATGCGTTGGCGGTGGCCCTGCGTGTCGACCGGGCGGCCGCGGCCGATACCCGCGCGGCCGCGTGCAAGCACCAGGTCTACGCGACGCTGTACGCGCTGCTCGTCGATCGCGGACCGCACGCGCAGACCCGCAAAGCCGCGGCGACGCAGCTGTGGACCGAGGTGCGTTACGCCTTCGCCGTCGACAAGTCGATTTCGCCAGCGCTCGCGAAGCGCATGGTGCCGAACGCCTACAGCGACGAAGATCTCGAGCTCATGCAAGAGACCCTCGCGAAGCTCGGCGGCACTGCCGTTGCCGCACGCGAGCCCGAGCTCGCTACCCGCAAATTGCCGAAACACAAACCGGTGGAGCGAATCAGGAAGACGATCACCAATCACGAAATACGCTCCGATATCGATGAAATGACCGAACGCGGCCTCGCGAGGATCGGTGCGCTCGAGGACGAATCGGTGCCCGAGGTGATCGACAAGTTGCACCGCTATGTGGATCGCGTGCGGGATAGCACCGCGAAGCTCGGCAAGAAGGCCTCTGTCGCGCGCCTCGAGCTTGCATGCGCATTCGCGGAGCAGCTGCATCGTGCATTCGCTTGGCAGTGGACGCAGACCCCCGACGGCGTCGCCATCGCATCGCCAAACGGCTCGCACACCGTGGCACTGGTTCCGATGTTGGAGCGCATCGCGAAGCCGAACAGCAGCTCCAACACGATCGCGCTGCAGTTCAACATGATCGCAGCCGGCAACCTGCCGAAGGCGAAACGCAACGGATTCGTCGCGCTCAGCTAAACAGAGACGCGCCAGAGCGCCATCCAAGTTGAGCGGCCAAAGGCTGCGTCGCGCCGAAGTCGGCGCACGTCGACAACTTTTATCGGGACGGTCAGTAGGCGCCGGCGCCGCTCTTGACGATAGGCGACGTCGCCAAGAGGTGCATATCGAACTTGGCGTGCTCGAGGTCGAACTGGACGAAGTTCATCGGCGCGTCTGGTGTGGTGACGGTCTGGTTGTTCTCGGAGGTCACGGCGGGATCAAGAACATAGGTGCTCGCGATATTGTTGCGGACGATGGTGTTGACCGGGGGGACGCCGCCCTTGGAGGGCGGTGTGGTGATCCACAGCTTGCGCGTCGGATCGTTGCCGACGACGGTGTTGTGCTCGATGAGCGCGTCTTTGGGGCCGTAGAGCGCGATGCCGTGATAGGCGCCGGTGATGACGACGTTGCCTCTGACGACCATGCCCGTGTAGAGACCGTCGAACACCGAGATACCCTGCAAATCGGCGTTGAATGCCCGATTCGGATCGGTCGTCTCCTGCACCCAGTTGGTGTCGATGACCACGTTGTCGTAAATGGCGCCACCGAGCGCGAATCCCTGCATTCCGTCGTCGTGATTGGCATCGCCGTCGGCGGCGCTCACATATTCGTCGACGATCTGGTTGTTGGCGAAGGTGATGTTCGATGCGATCGGGCGCATGCCGTCGCCCGAGAAGTTGTGAATACTGTTGCTCGTGGCCAGCACGTTGACGCGATTATCCGAGACCGGCAGCGCGTCACTCGAGACCGAGATTCCAAAACGCACGTTGGTGATCCGGTTTCGCAACAGCGCGGCGCACTTCGTGTTGCGCGTCGACATGCCGTCCGCGGTCTGGTTGATCCAAGTGTCGGCCGTCCATGCGCTGGTGTCGCGCGCGGTATAGAGGTCGGCGTCGGCGACCACGAAATCCGATCCGCCCGACAGCGACAGCAACGTACCCGAGGTGTTGGTGACCTCGACCTGGGTGATTAACCAGCGGTTCATGTCGCGCACGTCGAGCCGCTGCAGGGTTGCGCCGGCGTGCGCGTCGATCCAAATCCATGCCGGCGCGGCGACGAGACCGGGGTTGTTGTACTTGGATACGACGACCTCGCCGTGATCCCCCGCGAGGAGCACCACATGATCTCCGGGGAGGATCTGCTTTTGCCCCACGACCGCGGCGAGGGTCTTCCACGGCTTGGCCGACGTGCCATCCCCAGCGTCGGCGCCGTTCATCGGATCGAGGTAGACGGTCCGCGAGAACGAGGTCGCCGGCGCCTCGCAGCCGGCATACACCTCGTAGGTTTTCGCTCCGCCGTCGGGCGGCGAGGCATGACAACCGAGCGCGACCACCCACAACGAGGCGCATACGAAGAGTCGCATCCCGTTAATTATATCACCCACGAGGATCCCAGTAAGTGGGCTCGCTGCAACACTGCAAAGCCGGCGAAAAGGTGGCTCCACCGATCGGAATATCCCACCGCTCTGCGTCTAGTCGGGCGGCGCCGGTTGCAGCTGCAGGTCGAATTCGCCGTCGCTGATGGTGACGGACCTGCTGCCGCTGGTGTCGCCGGCGCCGGGCAGTGAGCCGCAAATGAATGTTCCGCGCAGCCAATCGCCGACGCGGCCGGCGTCGGCCATGACGACTCCACTGCAGCTCCCCTGGTACCAGTCGTTGCAGTCGCTCTGCACCACTTGGTCGCAGCTGGCCTGGGCGTACGGATGCGTCAAAAGCGTCCCCATGGACGTGAACGAGCCCGCGATTTTCGGCACGCCGATCACCAACAGCGGTCCGTGGTTGGCGGTGCCACAGTTCAAGTTGATCGGGGCCAGCCGCGCATCATCGACGAAGGCGCCGGAATTCGGCCATTGCACATCGCCCAGCTCGGCGGCGAACCCGCCTTGCGCCGTGGCGTGGCAGCCCAGCGCCGAGCTGCGATTTTCGACCACGGGCAGGCCCCCCGCGTTGCAAGCCGCGAAGAGCGTCATCGCCAGACAGGCGCGCGTCGTCATGCGCGAAGCGTACATTATACTGTCAGCATGGCGAAGCCTCGCGACGGGCTCGAGCATCAACGCGGACGTCGGAGCGATCGATCCCGCTCGCTTCGGAAGCGGGCTCTCCCATCGGCACGCTGCGGATTTTTCTCGAGGCTGGCGGCGTGACGTTGGAGGACGCGGCGGGCCTCCTGCGCATCGTTCTCCGGCCCGGCGCCGGCGCGCCCCGCGACGCGACGCGCGTGGACCAGCAGCTGCGCACCAGCGAGGCGACGATTTCCTTCGCGTGCAGCTCCTCGACGCGGGCGCGCCTGTCGGCGAGAGCAAGCAACTGCTCCTCGTCTGACTTGGCCGGCTGCGGGCCAAACCTCTAGCTCGCTGGAAAAATCGATCGGCGCATGGCCGACGGGGGCTCGGCGAGCGCTATGTTGATTCCTCAACAGGAGCTTCAACGCGCTGCCTTGAGAAGAAGTGGCAGGTCCAAGGCCGCGCCGCATGGAGGCGCGGAATGCTCGCTGAAGTTCGAGCTTACCCGTCTCGCCGGCTCCTAGCGCGGGTTGTTAGAGATCGATAATCCCGTTGATGGCGTGCACCCAGCCGTTGTCGGCCTCGATGTCGATGGTGACGATGCGTTTCTCGACGAAGAGCTGGCCCTTCTCTTTCCACACCCGAACGCGCTTGTGGTGCACCGTCGAGACCTCTTTGGGTCGATCCGCCGTTGCGTTGTAGAAATCGTCGGTGCGGTAAGGCCGTTCCACGATGTGGTACTGCAGCACGTCTTTGAGCCGCTCCGGGTCGGCCAAGAGCGCAGTGAGCTTGGCGGTGCCAAAAGCCGCAAACGCCTCATCGGTTGGCGCGAACAAAGTGTACCGATCCTGGTAGTAGCCCTTTTCTGTGAGCAGGTGCGCCAGCCCAGCCTGGTTGAGCGCCTTGATGAACGACGTGAAGTGGCCGTTGGCGGTGAGAACCCCGAGGAGATCCTTTGGGTCGACCGACTGGACCTTGGTCGGCCGTGAAGGCTTCTTCGGTTCTTGCTGCTCC
>JBBQIO010000377.1:0-4678 GCA_038325015.1 Polyangia bacterium | reverse complement strand
TATTCGGCAACGCCGAGGAGGACTCGCGGCGCCGCGACTTCACGATCAACGGGCTGTTCTACGACCTCGACCACGCCCGCGTCATCGACTACGTCGACGGCCTGCCGGATCTCGAGAAGCGCACGATTCGCACCATCGGCGATCCGCAGATTCGATTTCGCGAGGATCCGATTCGCATCCTGCGCGCCATCAAGTTCGCGGCACGCCTGGGGTTCGACATCGACGCGGCGGCCTACGCAGCAATCCTGGCGCACAAGGGCGAGATCGCCAAGTCCGCGCCCCCCCGTGTCCTCGAAGAGATTTATCGGTTGATGCGGGGCGGAGCCGCGCGGCGCTCGTTCGAGCTCCTGCGCGAGACCGGCGTGCTCAAAATCCTGATCGAGTCGATGCACGAGAGCCTGGCCCAGACCGCGCCGCTCAATGCTGACCTGATGGCGGCGCTCGACCAGCTCGACCAGTTCGTGCAAGCCGGTGGCACGCCCTCGAACGCGCTGCTCATCGGCGTGCTGGTGGCGCCGATTGCGCGCGACCTTTTGTACAGCGCCGAGAGCGCGCAGGCCGAGCCGGGTCAGGCGGATCCCTATCTGGCGATCGAAGAGCATCTGCGCCCGGTGCTCTTGAGCATGCGTGCGTCGCGTCGCGACAGTGAGTGGGCGCGGCAGATTCTGCTGGCGCAGCGGCGGCTGATGCCGTCGAAGCGGCGGCGCGGTCGACCGATGGCGCTGGTGCGGCGTGAGTGGTTCGCCGAGGCGCTGCTGCTGGTCAAGCTGATGCATCCGCGGGCCGAGGGCGAGCTGGCCGATGAGCTCGGGCGCTGGGATCGGCTGCTCAAGGACGAAGGTCACGCGCGACCGCTTGCCGAGAGTACGGACCCTGCAGCCGCGGCTCATACGCCGAGCGCAGTCGATCCGCTCAAGCGCAAGCGGCGTCGACGCGGCGGTCGTCGCCATCGTCAGGCGCCCGAAACCAGCAACGACAGCACGCCCAAGCCGCCGCCGATCAATACCGGAATGGCGGATTAACTTTAGGGCCCGCGTATCGATAACTCGCTCGTTCTCGGTCCCGATGCATCCCGGCTAGCTGCGTTGCTCCTCGGTTACTGGCCAACGGGCCAGCTCCCTCCTCGCGCCTTGCCATCCGGGCGCCTCGGGACCGAGCTTCGATCGATTTATTCATACGCGGGTCCTCAGTAGCGCGTCGGGTCGGGGACGCCGGCTTCGGCGAAGCCTTTTTTGCGCAGCAGGCACGAGTCGCAGCGCCCGCAGGCCACTTTACCGCGCGGGTCGTAGCAAGAGTGGGTCATGGCGTAGTCGACGCCGAGCGCGATGCCGGCAGCGATGATGCCCGCCTTGTCGAGCTTCATGAGCGGCGCGTGCACGGTGAATGGACGCCCTTCGACGCCTGCCTTGGTGCCCAACCGCGCCATGACTTCGAAGGCCGCGAGAAACTCCGGGCGACAGTCTGGATAGCCCGAGTAGTCGAGCGCGTTGACACCGACGAACAGGTCGCTAGCACCTAGCACCTCGGCCCAGGCCAGCGCGTGACACAGGAACAGGGCATTGCGCGCCGGCACGTAGGTGACTGGGATCTCGTCGGCCATGGCGGCGACCGATCGATCTTTGGGCACGTCGATGTCGGCGGTCAGCGCCGAGCCGCCGATCGATCCCAGATCGACTGTGCACACACGATGCGCAACTGCGCCGAACCGCGCCGAGACCTCGGCCGCGGCCGTGAGCTCGACGGCGTGGCGCTGCCCATAGCGAAACGCGAGCGTGTAGCAGGCGAATCCGTCGGCCCGCGCCATCGCCAAGACGGTCGTCGAATCGAGCCCGCCCGACAAAAGGACGATGGCTTTTTTCGACTTCGCTGAATCGGTGTCGCTCACGATCATGGCTCTATACTGCCACGATGCCGCCCGCTCAAGGCTCTTCCGATCCCATCGGCACCGACGAAGAAACGTTTCTGCAGGAGCTGCTCTACGCCGGAACCACCGACCACTACGTCGATGCCGAGCTCTACGATCACGAGTACCGCCGACGACGCGACGACATCGCATTTTATCGGCGGCTGGCGCGCGTGCGCGGCGGTCCGATCCTGGAGCTCGGCTGCGGCAGCGGGCGCCTGCTCGTGCCGCTGGTGCGGGAGGGTTACGAGGTCACTGGAATCGACGCCTCGGCGACCATGCTCCGACAGTGCGAAGAGCGCCTGGCCAAGCTCTCGCCGGAGCTCAAGGCACGCGCGCGCGTGCAGCGCAGCGATTTCCGCACGGTCGATCTCGGGCAGCGTTTTCCGCTCGTGCTGTGCGCCTTCAATTCGTTCATGCACCTGTACACGCGGGCCGACGTCGAGCAATTTTTGGCTGTGGTCAAGCGGCACCTCTTGCCCGGCGGCGTGTTCGCGTTCGACGTGATGAACCCCGACGTGGCGTGGCTCTCGCGCGATCCGCACCGACGGTGGGCACGGACTCGCTTTCGCCATCCGGTGACGCTGGAGCCGCTGGTCTACACGACCAATCATCTGTGGGATGGCGAGCGTCAGCTCCTGTGGATGAACATCTATTACGCGTCGCGCGGCGTCGATGGCGAGGCCGGCGGCGAGCACGTCGTTCGCCTGGTCCACCGGCACTTTTTCCCCGCCGAGCTGGAGGCGCTCCTGCATTACAACGGCTTCGAAGTGGTCGCGCACCTCGGCGATTTCGATGGCGAGCCCCTCACTGGCCAGGCCGACCAGCAGGTCCTCCTTTGCACCGTGCGCTCGACGGTAAAATCGACATCTCCGTCGGAGAGCGGCAAAATCTCGGCTCAGCGACGGTAAATTGCGGAGAAAAAAACGGCTGCCGTCGGAAAAACTTAACGCTGCGTCGCAAAATAATTGACAACACCGTCGGGGGTTGTCTAGGGTGAATTCAAATTGAACTCCTCAACCTGGAGGATCGGTATGGCCGAAAAAGTTGCGAAGCTGGGTGTGAAACGGGAGCCGGGGTACCTCTACTTCTTGCGCGGCAGCGACGTCTGGAAGACGCCGATGAAGCGCGCAGGCGGGCCGCCAGCGGCGGGCAAAGCGGACAAAGTTGCCTCGGGCAGCTTTGCGCGAGCCGAAGGCTACCTCTACTACCTCGACGGAAACGGCGATGTAGCGCGGGCGAAGCGGGCGGTGGGCGGTCAGAAGCGCAAGAAGACGGCGAAGCCGGCCAAGAAGGCCGCGAAGAAGACCGCAAAGCCGGCCAAGGCAGCGAAAAAAGCTGCGAAGCCTGCGGCCAAGAAGGCGCCGGCCAAGAAGGCGGGCAAGAAGAAGTAAAGCGGGCGACGCCTCCGCGGCGTTTGTCGGCTCATCGGAGCAGTCCGTCGTGGAGGCGCCTTCTTTTCCTGTTAGCTTGATGTGATGCGAATCCTGCCAATCGCGGCTCTGGCGATGGCGCTGTTTCTGATGCTCGGGTTTTCCGCCAGCGTCGGCTGCACCTCGCGCGTCGAGGTGGCCCCCTCTCCGGTCATGAACACCGTTTCCGATGGCGCAGTGTTTCAGCGCTGCGGCGCGATCTGCCTGCGGCCCAGCGACTGCACGACCAGCTATACCGACGACGATTACTGCCCGCCGGGCTATCTTTGCGCCACCACGTTTCACTGCCTCACCGACGGCGGCGCGGGCGATTAGAGCGAGTCGAGTCGAGTCGAGTGAGGGCGAGAATGACGAGGCGAATCGCGAGGCGCCCACAGTGCGGGTAACCACGGACAAATGGATGCTATTCTGTCGCGGATTTGTCGGGCCCCGCCCGAGGCGGCCACTCTAGTCGCCGGCTACTGCTCCTGCGAAGACGGCCAGGTTCAAGTGATTTATCACGCATCCTCCTGAAATAACAGGAGCTGCTCATTGGTACGCCCTGTGCTAGGACGCTCATCGGAAGTCGCGAACCTCAGCCAGGAGCCTTCATGTCCCGCCATCTGTCCGTAATCATCGTCGGTCTCATCGCCATGCCACTATTGCCCGCCTGCGCCCCGGAGGACTCGCCAACCTACGACTCGCAGCTCTCCGACGTCGCGCGCAAGGCGGACAGCGCCCGCTCGACCTCGACCTACTTCAGCATCCGCCCCGACCTGCGTAAGTGCGTCTCGCCCCTGTGCGGCGGCGCGTTCGTGACCCAGCTGAACACCAACGCCAAGAAGGGCACCACCTGCGTCGACGGCTCGAAGGCCGAGTCGTGCTACGTGGCCGACATCGACTACGCGGCGGCGGGCCTGGTCTCGGACGACTTCGCCAACGGTGGCCCATCCATCGTACGCGGCAGGATCGTGCACAAGACCTTCGCCAACTTCGGGGACCTGGGCTCGTTCAAGGCCTCCGAGGCGTGGACCGTCGGCACCGGGACGGGGCTCACCCTGAGCGGCACGTTCTACCGTCTCACCAACAAGCACATCAATTGCTTTGCTGCGCCCTGCTTCGACATCCACGAAGCCACGCTGAACTCGACGGGCTCGATGGACCTCTCCGACATCACGTCGGCGGACCCCAAGCTCGCCCCGGCGGCCAACGCGGCGCTGGAGCTCGACACCATCCTCGTCGCCGGCACCAACAAGACCGTTCCGCACGCGGGTCCGGCCGGCACCGGCAAGGTCGTCAACATCACGCAGTTCTACAATCAGGTCAACCACTCGACCGCCCCGACCTGCGACAACGTCCGCTG
>JBBQIO010000376.1:0-4681 GCA_038325015.1 Polyangia bacterium | reverse complement strand
TGGTTTTGAGCCGACCCGAGTGAAGGCAAGCGGTGCTGGGCATGCGCCCAACGCCGCGCAGGATGTGAGATTTCGCTTGCGAATCGCCGTTTCCGGCTGTATAGGAGGCGGCTCGTTTTGGCTTTCTGGATTGTGGCCGTTTGAAGCTGGAGTGGTGACATGAAGGTCCGCGCGTCCGTCAAAAAGATTTGCACCAAGTGCAAAGTGGTTCGACGCAAAGGCGTCGTCCGCGTCATTTGTGAGATCACCAAGCACAAGCAGAGGCAAGGTTAAAAATGGCACGCATCGCCGGCGTCGACCTTCCGCGAAACAAGCGGATGGAGATCGCGCTCACTTACATTTATGGCATCGGACGCACAACTGCCGCGACCATCTTGGAGAAGTCCAAGGTGTCGCCGGACAAGCGCACCGACGATATCGACGAAAACGATCTGCGTGCGATTCGTGACGTGCTCGACGCCGGCTACCGCGTCGAAGGCGATCTGCGCAAGGACATCTCGTTCAACATCAAGCGCCTGATGGACCTCGGCTGCTACCGCGGCCTGCGTCACCGCAAAGGCCTGCCGGTTCGTGGCCAGCGGACGCACACCAATGCGCGTACCCGCAAGGGGCCTCGCAAGGGGCAGCTCCGTCGCGTCGCCGCCAAGCCGGCGGGCGCTTAGTCTCACCGATTCAACTGTTTTCCTCCATCTGAGGTCCGTGTATGGCGAAGCCAGCGAAGAAGAAGGTCAAGAAGAACGTCCAGAGCGGAATCGCTCATATTCAGTCGACGTTCAACAACACGATCGTCACCATCACCGACGTCAGTGGCAATGTCGTGGCGTGGTCGTCGGCCGGCGTGCGCGGCTTCAAGGGCTCGCGCAAGTCGACGCCGTTCGCGGCGCAGCTGGCCGCTGAGGATGCCGCCAAAAAGGCGATGGACCACGGGATGCGGTCGATCTCGGTGTTCGTCAACGGTCCAGGCTCGGGGCGTGAGTCCGCGCTGCGGGCATTGCAGGCCGCTGGCTTCAAGATCACATTGATTCGCGACGTGACGCCGATTCCGCACAACGGCTGCCGTCCGCCGAAGCGCCGCCGCGTCTGATCTTTTTAGTATTGAACATCAGCTTCTAAGGCCCAAGGAATCTCATGGCACGTTATACCGGACCTGTTTGCCGCCTCTGCCGTCGCGAAGACCTCAAGCTCTTCTTGAAGGGCGATCGTTGCTACACCGACAAGTGCGGCTTCGAGCGTCGCGCCTACGCCCCCGGCCAGCACGGCCAGGCGCGCCGTCGCAAGACGTCGAACTACGGCGAGCAGCTGCGTGAAAAGCAGAAGGTCAAGCGCATCTACGGCATCGCCGAGCGTCAGTTCCGCGGCTACTACTACAAGGCGTCGCGCCTCAAGGGCGTGACCGGCGAGAACCTGTTGGTTCTCCTCGAGCGCCGCCTGGACAATATCGTCTATCGCTTCGGCTTCGCCAGCGACCACGCCGAGGCGCGGCAGCTGGTCCGTCACGGCCACTTCACGGTCAATGGCAAGTCGGTCGACATTCCGTCGTATCTGGTGCGCGCCAACGACCTCGTCGAGGTTCGTGAGAAGAGCCGCAAGATCAAGCGCATCGAGGAGTCGCTGGGCGCCATCGAGCGCCGCGGCGTGCCGGGATGGCTTGAGCTCGACAAGGAGAAGTTCTCGGGACGGGTCAAAGGAATGCCGGCCCGCGAAGACTTCACGATGCCGATCCGCGAGCAGCTGATCGTCGAGCTCTACTCGAAGTAATTTTTCCACATTGAAAAAAGGCGACGTCTGGCTGTGCCGGACTGCCCGCGACTGCGCACACAGCCGCTTTGAGCGACACCCGTAAAAGGAGCACACCGATGGCCACCACGAGTCCTGCAGTTTCGTCGAAAAATTGGCGCGATCTCATCCGGCCCAAGACGTTGGAAGTGGAGAAGGAGTCGGTCACTCCGAACTACGGGCGCTTCAGCTGCGAGCCGCTCGAGCGCGGTTTCGGCACGACGCTGGGCAACAGCCTGCGCCGCGTGCTCTTGTCGAGCCTTCAGGGCGCGGCGATTACGGCCATCAAAATCGACGGCGCGCTGCACGAGTTTCAGACGCTGCCGGACGTGGTCGAAGACATCACGGACATCGTCCTCAATCTCAAAGAGACGATCGTCAAGGTGACCGACGCCAAGCCCAAGGTCATCCGCCTCGACAAAGAGGGCGACGGCCCGGTCACCGCCGGCGATATCTCGGTGGTCGACGGCGTCGAGATCCTCAATCCCAAGCACCACATCGCCACGCTGTCGCGCGGCGGTAAGCTGCACATGGAGCTGCTGTTGCAAATGGGCCGTGGTTACGTTCCGGCCGACCGCAACAAGAGCGCCACGATGTCGGTTGGCACCATCGCCATCGACTCGCTGTTCGCGCCGGTTAAGAAGGTCAACTACACGGTGACCAACGCTCGCGTCGGGCAGCAGACCGACTACGACAAGCTGACCATCGACGTGTGGACCAACGGTGCCGTGGCGCCGGAGGACGCGGTCGCTTACGCCGCTAAGATCCTCAAGGATCAGCTGTCGATCTTCATCAACTTCGAAGAGACCTCCGAGCCGATCGAAGAGATCGTCACCGAAGAGGCCGCCAAGCTCAATGAGAACCTCGACAAGTCGGTCGACGATCTGGAGCTCAGCGTGCGCTCGGCGAACTGCCTGCAGAACGCCAACATCCGCTACATCGGCGAGCTGGTGCAGAAGACCGAGGCGGAGATGCTCAAGACCAAGAACTTCGGCCGCAAGTCGCTGAAGGAGATCAAAGAAATCCTCTCAGAGATGGGGCTCAGCCTGGGCATGAAGCTCGACGGTTGGTTGCCGCCCACGCTGCGCGGCAAGGCGTAGTTTTTAGTTTTTTTTTGGCAAGGACAGGTCCATGCGCCATCAGAAACACGGTCGGAAATTTGGTCGTAAATCGGCACCGCGCCGCGCGCTGTTTTCCAATCTCGTCTCCGCGCTGATTCAGCACGAGCGAATCGAGACCACCGACGCCAAGGCCAAAGAGCTGCGGCGCATCGTCGAGCGAACCATTAGCTGGGCGACCTCGGTGGGGAATTTGGTCGCGTCGGACAAGCAGGACGCCGACGACAAGGCGCGCATCATCCACGCCAAGCGCATGGCCAGCCGCGTGCTCAAGCACAAGCCGACGCTGGAGAAGCTGTTCGACGAGGTCGGCCCGCGCATGGCCGGTCGACCGGGCGGCTTCACGCGCATCATGAAGCTGCGCAATCGTCACGGAGACGCGGCGCCGATTTCGATCATCGAGCTCGTCGACCGCGCTGCGCCCGAGGCGCCTGAGGCCGAAGCGGCACCGGTCGAGGCCAGCGGCAAGAAGGCGAAAGCCAAGCCGGCCGCCGAAAAGGCTGCCGCCGCCAAGAAGCCCAAAGCGGGCAAGACGCCCAAAGCCGTCAAGGCCGAAAAGATCGAATAGCTCCTCCCGTTTTACGCTCCGCTCCGCTTTTCTCCTCAAAAATTTGCTCCCTCCGTCGCTGCGCGGTTCAATGGCCGCAAGCATGGACACCCTTTCCTTCGCTACCGCTCTGATCGCGGTCGTTGCGCTCGGTGCATTGGTGCTGCTCGCGCGGCGCTCTTCGGTGCGTCCGGTCGGCGACGTCAAGCTGGTCGGGCGCATTGCGCTCGATGCGCAGCACGCCGTGTTCGTTGTCGAGGCCGAAGGCCGTCGGCTGCTCTTGGGCGCGACGGCGAGCGGCCTGAGCCTGTTGACCGAGCTTTCGACGGTATCGGCAGGGGCAGCGCCAGGCGCAACGGCAAAATCGACCGAAGCGCCGGCGCGCGTCGTCGCCCTGACCGCGAGCGGCCGCAGCGGATGACGACCGCGGCACTCCTGTTGGCGCTCCCGCTCTTGGCGCTGTGGCTGACCGCGTCGGTCAAGTTCGGCGTCGTGCTGTCGGTGATTCAGCGCGGCCTGGGCGCCTCGGCGATCCCGCCCGCGCCGCTGGTACTTGCGCTGTCGCTCATCTTTTCGTTCGCCGCCATCGCGCCGGTCGTCGAGCAGAGCTGGACGGCGTCGGGCGCCGTGCAGACCGCGCCGGTGCGCGCGTTCCTGATGAGCCACACGCCGGAGCGCGAGCGGAGCAGCTTTGCCGAGGCGCAACGCAAGCTGCGCAGCGCCGATCCTAAAGCGGCACAAGTCGCGCCAGACGATTGGAGCGTGCTCCTGCCGGCCTTCGCAGCCGGCGAGCTGCGGTCTGCGTTTTTGACGGCTTTTTTCATTTTTCTGCCGTTTTTACTGATCGAGCTTTTGGTCGCGACGGTGCTCACCGCAATGGGCCTGCACACCATCCGGCCGGAGACGGTCGCGCTGCCGCTCAAGCTGCTCCTGTTCGTGGCCATCGACGGCTGGCACCTCCTATTGTCGGGCCTATTGGTCCGGCCGTGAGCCCCACCGAGGCGCTGCGACGCGCGCTGTGGGCCGTGCTGTGGCTGTCGGCGCCGGCGGTGTTGGGCATCGTCGTCGCGGCCGTGCTCGTCGACCTGGGCCAGGGGCTGCTCCGGCTGCGTGACAGCGGGGTGCCGCGCATCGCGCGCCTGATGGTGGGCCTCTTGTGCGCGCTGGCGCTCGGCGCCTGGATGAGCGGGCACCTAGCCCGTTTCGGCGCGGCGATGGTGAGCGCCGCCGGCCGCTCCGG
>JBBQIO010000375.1:0-4694 GCA_038325015.1 Polyangia bacterium | reverse complement strand
GTGCCGAATGATATAGCGACCCTGAAAATTGTTGCTGTATGCGTTTTGTGTCGTGGCACCGGAATCGGCCGATTGACCGTTCCACTGCGAGCGTCCGCCCATGACCGCCGGCGCCTCGCGAAAGATCAGATCGTCGGACAGCGTGCTCTTGTCGTAGCGCGCGTGCATCCGGGTCAAGACGACGCTCCCGGTCCCACCGGGGAGCTGGGTCATGTCGACGCCCAGCGTCGCCAGGTCGCTCGGATCGAGGACCGGCGTCGGGCACGGATCGCACGACGACGAATCCCAGGCGTACTCAGTGACGATCGCCTTGCCGCCCGCCTGATTCAGCGCGGCGTCGAAGAGCTCGGCATAGAACGAGCCAAAATGGGTGCGCACCTGATCGGCGACATCGAGGTTGGTGGGAATGAAGATGTTTTTGTAATTGGCAACTTCGAGGCGACGGCTTGGATGGAGCGTATAAACAATCAAGTCCTGTTTACCATTGGCGTTCAGCAATCCGAGTCGAACCGGCAGACGCAATTCATCGGCGTCGTAGGAGACGCGCAGCGGTGACAAGACGACGCGCTTCTGCTCGTCGCGATGGACCTTGGTGATATCGACCTTAGCGACGAAGAACTTCATCTGATCGTGAATGTAAGGAGCGAGCGCTGCCGAGGCGCCGTTGGGGATGTGATAGCCATTTTGATGCAACCAGGTTTCCAACCCGCCCGAATCCCGCGCCGACAGAATCAAAATTTGATATTCGCCGACCGAAAAGCGCGCCTCGATTTTGACGCCCAGCCGCCCGCCCTCAACCACCCGGGAGCTTGTCGGTGCCGGAACCGCACCGCTTCCGGGAGCGTCTTCTTCGACCATCTGCGGCCGACAGGGATCCTGCTCCCAATATTCGACCAGGCGCGGCGCAGTCAGCGCATCGATGTGGTCGAACACCGTCGACGGCAGCGTCTTGACATCCTCTTTTTTGAGAACCACGGGCACGGGAACGACGAGTGCGAAATTCTCCGGCGGCCCCTGATAGTCGTTGGACATCGTGAGCGCGGTGCGATGCCCCTGCCGCACCAGCGCCACTTGGGACGCATGATTCGACAGCTTGCCGTCCTGATTGGAGACGAAAAAGCCGCAAAAGCCATGGGCCGTACCGGCGCTCAACAAGACCGGCAATAATAACGTTACTGAACTGGATGCCATCTTCATGGAATCTCCTAGCGACGGTGCGGATGAGCTGGAATGTTTAGGGTTGGTACGGGCGAATAAAGAACCTTATTGAGTGAAACCTGCCCGCGTGGCGCATCGGCCAGATTGCGCGCGGCCGCGGGCCGACCGTGGGACCCGTCGGTTGGACCGCCCCAGTTGTCGTACACCGGATGGGCGCAGGACAATGCGCCGGTCCAGTAGTGACGAATGATGTAGCGCCCCTGAAAATTGTTGCCGTAGGCGTTTTGCGTCGACGCGCCCGAGTCGGCCGACTGACCATTGCCCTGCGAGCGTCCGCCCATGACCGCGGGCGCCTCTTTGAAAATCAGATCGTCCGAGAGCGTGCTCTTGTCGTAGCGCGCATGCATCCGCGTCAGCACCACGCCGCCCATCGCGCCGCCGGGCAGCTGCGCGACATCGACGCCGAGCGTGGCCAGCTCACTGGCGTCAAGCACCGGCGTCGGGCACGGATCACACGAAGTCGACTGCCACGCATATTCCGTGACGATGGCCTTGCCTCCGGCCTGATTGAGCGCCGCGTCGAAGAGCTCGGCGTAAAACGACCCAAAATGGGTACGCACCTGATCGGCAACATCGAGATTGGTGGGAATGAAGATATTCTTGTAATTGGCGACTTCGAAGCGCGACGTCGGGTGTAGCGTATAGACAATCAAGTCCTGCTTGCCGTTGGCGTTCAACAAGCCGAGTCGCACCGGTAGCCGCAGCTCATCCGAGTCGTACGAGACGCGGAGGGGCGACAAGACGACGCTGCCCTGTTGGTTGCGCTGGACCTTGGTGATATCGACCTTGGCCACGAAGAACTTCATTTGATCGTGAATATAGGGAGCGAGCGCGGCCGCCGCGCCATCGGGGATGTGATAGCCGGTTGCATGCAGCCAGGTCTCGAGGCCGCCCGACTCCCGCGCCGAGAGAATTAGAATCTGATATTCGCCGACCGAAAAGCGCGCCTCGATTTTGACCCCCAACTTTTCGTCGGAGCGGTCGACCGCGGCCGACTTTGGCGCCGGCATGACCCCGGCTCGCCCCATCCTCGATAGATCGTAGGTCGGCCCACACGGATCCTGTTCCCAATACTCGACCAGGCGCGGCGCGGTCAGCGCGTCGATATGGTCGAACACCGTCGACGGCAGCGTCTTGACGTCCTCCTTTTTGAGGACCACGGGCACAGGAACGACGAGCGCGAAATTCTCCGGCGGCCCCTGATAGTCGTTGGACATGGTCAGCGCGGTGCGATGGCCCTGGCGCACAAGCGCCACTTGCGACGCATGATTCGACAGCTTGCCGTCCTGATTGGAGACGAAAAACCCGCAGAAGCCATAGGCCGTGCTGGCGCTTCCGCCCACGCCCAGACCAAGCCCAACCACGAGTAATGACGATACCCACCTCATTCCGGGCCTCCTCGCTCAACTCAAATGATAAACGGCCACGCTATCATGAACGATCTATCGCGCTCAGCTCTTCTGGAATAAGATATGGCGGTGCGCTTTTCTTCCGCGGCGGTGTTGACGGGCCTGTCCATGTCGCTGCTGCTGACCCCGGCTGGGGTTTGGGCGCAGCGGACGACGCAGCTCCTGCAAGACGACCTGCAGCAGAACCACCGCACCAAGATCGACGGTGACAGCGATGATTCGCTCGACGCGGCGATGGGCGGCGGCGGCGGCTTTTCGACCAAGACCATCGACCAGGTCGAAGACCGGCTGCGCGCCGAGCTGACGCGCAACCATCCGCGCGCGATTCCGCGACTGGTGATTTTTCTCTACCCCGGCCGCATCGACATGGAGGCGCTGCGCGGCCTACAGGAGGTCGACGTCGATGTCCAGGTGGTGATGGACCCGTGCGAGCGATCGGTTTGTCGCGAAGCGGTCGCCAAGCACATCGAAATGGTCGGGCGCGCCATCGGAAAATCGGTTTACCCCTCACCCTCCTACAAGCTGGTCTGGAAAACGCTGCAGCTGACGACGTCGACGCAGCTGCACGACACAGAGGTGCTGAGCTATTCGGTGCCGATTGCGGATTGCATCGCCGCGGCCGGGCGGCCGGGCGGCGGGATGGCCTGGCTCGACGGGCAGAAGCACGCGGTCGACGACTACGTGCCGCTCATGACCAAGGCGGTCTCGCAGCGCGAGCAGAGCCGTCGCGTCTCCTTGATCGGGCCGCCCAATGTGCAGCGCTCCGCTTCGTCGGTGGCCGTGACGCTCAAGGTCAAAGGCGATCGCGTGCGCGGACAGCAGCAGGTGGTGGACGCTTTTTCGGGCGCCGCCGAGGCGCTGCGAGCGAGCAAGGCGACGCCCGCAAGCGGCCAGCTCGAGGTCGACCTGGACAGCGTCATGCGTGGCAGCACGTCGCGCAAATTTCGCACGGCGGCACAGCCCGTCGGCCAGCTCCTCGACGGGCAGATCGACTCGGGGCGCTTCTGGTCGAGCTATGTCATCGAGGTCAAAGAGGGCAAAGAAGCGGGGCAGAACATGACCTTCGACGACGCCGAGGCGAGCGGCCATCCGGCAGCCAGTGGCGGCGGCGACTCGCCTCCAGACGACAACGAAGTCGTGGGAATCATCCGCGACAACTTCTCGAGTCTGTCGTCGTGCGCGCGCGCCGAGCTCGGTCGCAACGCGCGGTTTCGCGGCGTCGTCCTGACCTTCCGCTGGTCACCGTCGGGTGGGGCCGACCAGATCCAGCCCAAAGAGGCTGCGCTCAAAAACGGGCCGCTGGCCAAGTGTCTGGCGGATGCCGTCAAGCAGCTCCCGCTGCCGCGCTTTTCCGGTGCGCCGCGGACGATCGAATATCCGATTCAGGTCAAATAGCATTTTGACTCGGCAGCGCCGAAAGGCGAAAGGGGAATCACACCATGGGAAGTGAGCTCGGATCTCTGGCGTGGCAAATGGGCCGCAGTCTGTTGTGGGCGCTGGTGGCGGCGGTAAGCTTCGCCTTCTCCATGGGCCTGGCGATCAAAGTGTTCGATGGTCTTTCGAAAGAAATCAATGAATGGGAGGAGATTAAAAAGGGCAATATCGGCGTCGCGCTGATCTTCGTCGCAATGATCCTGTCGGTCGGTTTGGTGCTCTACAAAGTCATTTAACCCGCATCTTTTCCTGACCAACCATGCAGACGGCGATCGTCCTTGCCGGCGCTGTGGCCAAAGGCGCGTTCGAGGCCGGCGTGCTGGAGGTGCTCGCTCGCCAGCAGCTTGACCTGCGGCGTCTGGTGTCGGCCAGCGTCGGGTCACTCAACGCGCTGGTGTACGCGGCCGGGCTGCGCGCCAGGCGCGAGATCGAGGTGGCCGACGCGCTGGTCGAGATGTGGCGCACGGAGGCCCAGTGGCACCGCGTGTTCGAGCCGGCGCCGCGTGAGCTGTTGCGCGGGCGGGCGCTCTCGGGGACCGGCAAGGTGGAGGCGCTGCTCGAAGGGCAGCTCAATCGCTGGCTGCCGCTGTCGCAGTCGTCGGCAGGAGAAGCCGGGCGGGGCAAGGTCGAGCT
>JBBQIO010000374.1:0-4697 GCA_038325015.1 Polyangia bacterium | reverse complement strand
GTCTTGATCGGCTCGATCGCTTCGCCCAGCGGTTTGCCCTTGGCTATCGCATCGAGCACGTCGACCACCGTGATGTCGGCTTCGCCCATCACGACGACGTCGACCGGCGTGTACTGCATGATGACTTCAGGGATCGACGAGCCGACGGAATTGCCGACGATGATTTTCACGTCCGGCTGATGCCGGCGAACCATCGTCAGGAAATTCTTGATCCACTTGTAGTGGGTGACGATGCTGCCGACGAGAACCACGTCGTATTTGTGCTGCAGGATGTGCGCTTCGACCTGCTGGTCGGTCAGCGTGTTGATGTCGACATCGAGCAGGTCGAACTTGTACCCCGCCTCCTTGATCGCGGTCGCGACGTAGCCAAGCCCCACAGGGATGTAGCGATGCGGCGAGGTCGGCCGCAGGCAAGGGTTTACGACGAGGATTTTCATGGCCAGTATCTCTACAGACGCAAGCGCGTTGTGGCAACGTGCGTTGGACGCGATTGCGTTTGCGCGCGACAGCAAAAGCTCCGTCGAATCAAGGTGTTCAGAGAGGTCTGTGGCGATAAGGTCACAGCCTCGGTTACAGGCTTCAGGGTGCAATGAACAAGACAATCACGATCGACGGCCGAAAGATTGGGGCCGGCGAACCGCCCTATATCGTGGCGGAACTGTCGGCCAACCACTCCGGCAGCCTCGACCGGGCGCTGGAGATCATCGACGCGGCAAAGGCCTCGGGCGCCGACGCGGTGAAGCTGCAGACCTATACCGCCGATACGCTCACCATCGACCACGACAGCGCCGATTTCCGCATTTCGGGCGGTCTCTGGGACGGCCGCAGCCTCTACGAGCTTTACGAGGAGGCTTTTACGCCCTGGGAGTGGCACGAGGCGTTGTTCAGCCACGCAAAATCGCTCGGACTGTCGGTGTTTTCGACCCCGTTCGACGACACCGCGGTCGATTTTCTCGAGCGCCTGCAGGTGCCTGCCTACAAGATCGCCTCGTTCGAGCTGATCGACCTGCCGTTGGTGCGCAAAGTCGCCGCCACCGGCAAGCCGACGATCATTTCGACCGGCATGGCGACGCCGGAGGAGATCAGCGAAACCGTTAACGTGTTCCGCCAGGCTGGAGGGGGCGATCTGGTGCTGCTCCACTGCGTGAGCGGCTATCCGACCCCGGCCGACCAGTCCAACCTGCGGCGCATCCCGGAGCTTGCTGCCGCCTATGGCTGCCCGATCGGCCTGTCCGATCATACGCTCGGCACAGAGGTGGCGATCGCCTCGGTCGTGCTCGGCGCCTGCCTGATCGAAAAGCATTTCACGCTGCGGCGTGCCGATGGCGGGCCTGATTCGGCGTTCTCGCTGGAGCCGGACCAGTTGGCGGCTTTGACCAGCGGGGCAAGGGGCGCCTTTGTCGCGCTGGGCGCGGGCGGCGCCGAGCGGTCAGAGGCCGAGCAGGCCAGCAAGGCGTTCCGCCGTTCGATCTACGTCGTCAAGGACGTCGCGGCCGGCGAGGCGTTCACTCGGGACAACGTGCGAATCATCCGCCCCGGCTTCGGGCTTGCGCCAAAGCATTTTCCCGACGTGCTGGGCAAACGCGCCTCGCGTCGCCTGTCGCGCGGCGAACGGCTGAGCTGGGACGCGATCCAGCGCTGACTATTTGAGAGGGCGAGCCGGCGAGCCTGCGACGACGCTGTCCGGCGGCACATCCTTCAGCACCACGCTGCCGGCGCCAACGACCGAGCGCGCGCCGATGGTCACGCGCGGCGTCACGGCCGAGCGCACGCCCATGAACACACCCTCCTGCAGGTGGACGTAGCCCGCGAGCGTGACGCCCGGTGTCAGGTAGCAGTAGTCGTCGATGACGCCGTCGTGCGAGACCACCGAATTCGCCAGCAGCATCACGTGGTCGCCGATCCGCGCGTTCGATGACACCGACACGTTGTGCAGGATGACGCTGCCGGCGCCCACCTGCGACATGGTCGACACTGCAGCGGAGGGGTGGATCACCGTGGCCCAGCGCTCGCGCGGCAGTCCCAATGCGCCGAGGATGTCCTTCTTGCGCTTTGTGAGGTCCGTCCCGTTCAGCCCGTCGATGAACCAGCAGTCCGGTCGCTGTTTGACGGCGCTGATCGGGCCGAGCACGTCGAAGCCACCGAGTTTGGTGCCGAGCTTCTTCGGGTCATCGTCGAAATAGCCGAGCGGCTCGAACACCTGGGCGCCCGCATGCCGGTTCACGTCGAGCATCGCATCGACGATGTCGCGGCAATTGCCGCCCGCGCCAAGTACGATGATCGGTTTCGCTGTCATCAGCAGAACTTCGCGATCGCGGCGTCCGCCTCGTCGATTCGCTTCTCGACCTCGGCGAACCGCTGCGTCAGCTCCCAGCGCGCGAAGTTCGCCTCCAGCGCGTGCACGCGTTTGTAAAGGCTGGTCTCACGGATCGGTGCCGCGCTGTAGGCGCGTTTGATCGTGTTGTCGGCGGTGCGCTCCAGATAGCAGAGCACGATGCGCACGTAGGTCGCCATCGACGGCAGCGCGATCTCGTCCTCGAGGCCACCGAGATAATGCTCGAGATTTCCGCGAGGGTGTTCCCAGTTGTCGGAATGGATTTCAAAGCATTCGTGATAAAACCATCGACTGAGATTGCGACGGCTCTTCACGCCCGTAAAATCGACGCAGCGCTCGACGATTTCGTCGGCCACGGGCCCGACCCAGTCGAGGTTCGTGTGCGATGTCGTGTTCCAGAAATCTTCGTAGCGGTCGAGCAGCGCGTCCGTGCCGGGAGCGGCTAGAAATCCGTCCGCCCATTGATCGAATCTCAGGCCAAGCTCGAATTCGCCCCAGCCTTCATAGATGCGGCGCAACTCCGTCGCGTTGCGTTCGAACGCTTCGATGAACTGCGGTGAATAGGTGATGAAGCCGTCGGGCACGCGCGCGGCTGGCTTGCCCTCGACGCCGAGAAATTTTCCGAGCCGGGCTCTGACCTTGTCCTGGTCGGCGGCGTAGTCGCGGATGTCGACGGCGAAATAGTGTTTTGGATGGCGCTGCGCCCAGCGGCGGACCAGCAGCATGTTGACCAGCCAGAACCGCGTCGTCTGCAGGTTATCCCAGACCATCCGCTGACCAATATTCGCGATCCAGAAATCAATCGGGTTGGTGAAGTCGACGACGACTGCGCGGTCGAGGAAGTCCGAATAGTGGCTGGCGTTGACGATGATGTTGTTGCCGAAGAAGCCGAACTGCCGATAGGCGTCCGGATCGACGCCGTTGGCGCGCGCGAAGGAGAGGGCGAAATTCCGGAAGTGGTCGATGGTCGTCGATGCGGTAGCCGCAAGCTTGACGAATTCCGCCTCGTGACGCGCGCTGTCGTAGCGCGCAAGCATCTCGGGCGACATGCTCTTGGTCAGCCCGGCCCAGACGCGTTTTGCGCGCGTAAAATGATGCTTGTTGAGGTTCTTGAAGATGTCGGGCGCAGCCCA
This sequence comes from Polyangia bacterium, assembly GCA_038325015.1. Classification (GTDB taxonomy): domain Bacteria; phylum Myxococcota_A; class Polyangia; order Palsa-1104; family Palsa-1104; genus JBBQIO01. The sequence goes on along the minus strand of JBBQIO010000374.1, from coordinate 1,229 downwards.
GCCGTCGTAGCTGTGCGGCCGGTAGGTGCGCGTGCCAAATCCGATAAAATTCTGCCCCGGCAGCATCAGAAGCTCGGGGAACCGGGCCAATTCCGACGCGATGATCTCCGCGCCGGTCAGGCCGATGGTGTTGATCGCAACGAGCTTCATGTAACCCGCAGATTGTTAACGCCTAAGGACGACAGTCAGGGGCTTATACACGCCATTGATAGGGGTCACAATTCGCGTACTCCGCTGGCCATTGCCGGGAGAGTTCGGTAATGAGTTTTTCGAATTCAGCCCGGCGAAGGGTTCGCAAAGGGGCGGCTTCAAAGGGATAATTTTGGTGTCGAAAACCGCCGCACAAGACAGCGTATTCCTGGCAGGAGAGGGCGACGCCTGGTATCGGCGCAACGCCGACGCGCTCGCAGGCCGCCGCACCGACGCGATGCTGACCGTGCTCGGCCAGCTTGACCGGCTGGGCGACATCACCAGCGTCTGCGATCTCGGCTGCTCCGACGGCTGGCGGCTCGAGGTGCTGCGCGCGCTGCTGCCGAATGCAAAACGCTTTGCAGGCGCCGAGCCCGGCGCTGAGGCGATCGCCGCGGGCCGCGCGCGCTGGCCTGAATTCGAGCTGTCGGTAGGCACGCTCGCCGACCACGCAATTCAGGGTGCCTTCGATCTCGTCACGGTCAACGGTGTGTTCAGCTGGGTCGACCGCGCAGCGCTCGCCGCCTCGATCCTCGGCGTCGACCGTCTGGTCGCATCCGGCGGCGTGCTGGTGATCGCCGATTTCGCCGCCGACGCGCCGGTGCGCGTGCCGTATCATCATCGCACCGACGTGGCGCTGTTCACCCACAAGCAGAACTATGCCGAATGCTTTACGACGATGGGCACCTATCGCCAGACATTCCGCATGGAGCGCGCCTACGACGACTTCAACCCGGGCTTTGTCGTGCCGACCCGGATGATCGACACCAACAACCGCTGGAGCGTCACGGTTCTCGTCAAGGTCTGAGGCGAGCGACTGATCCTGCCGATCGACGTCAGGACCAACGGCTTGAATTGAGCACGGCTTCCGACGGAGCGTCGAGCGCCTGCACGATGGCGTGCATCACATCCGCGTCGATCGGCGGCGCGCGCAAGAGGTCGTATTTCTGATTATCAGAAAAAATAGCGGCCTAATGTTCCTATTTTGTTCTTGACAGCAGTTCGTAGGACTAATATCATTCTCGCGTCCGGCATCGATG
>JBBQIO010000373.1:0-4697 GCA_038325015.1 Polyangia bacterium | reverse complement strand
ATCCTCAAGGTGATCAAGCTCGCGAAAGACAACTTCAGCGTGATCCTGCAGGGCGTGGCGCGGGTGAAGATCCAGGACTACCTGGCGCACGATCCGTTCATCACCGCCCGGGTCACCGCGGTGCCCGATCCGGTCGGTGCCGATGTCGAGCTTGTCCTCGGTCGAGATCGACCACGGCAGCTCGACCAACCACTCGAGGTAGGTGCGCGTGACCGTGTATTCCGCCGACGACGGCTGCATCACTTTGAGCCGCTCGAACTGCTTGAGCGCGACCTTTTCGACCTCGGCCGACATCTTGGCTTCGGTGATCTTCTCCTTGAACTCGTCGAGATCGCCGCCCGCGTCGTCGAGCTCACCCAGCTCTTCCTTGATGGCCTTGAGCTGTTGCCGCAGCACGTATTCGCGCTGATTGCGGCCCATCTCCTCCTGCACCTGGGTGTTGATCTTCTCGCGAACCTTGAGCACCTCGAGCTGGCGCGACAAGAACTGCAGCACCGCGCGCATTCGCGCTTTTAAGTCGAACTGCTCGAGCACGTCCTGCTTCTCGTCGACCTGAATGTCGAGATTGCCGGTGATGTGGTCGGCCAGCTGCCCCGGCTCGGTCGCGCTATCGATGATCGCGGACGCCTCTTTGGGCATCTCGGGCATCAGCTTGATGACCCGCTTGGCGATGTCCTTGAGGTTCATCACCAGCGCGTCGAGCTCGACATCGGCCGTGGTCGGATCCGGCATCGCCGTGACCTTGGCCAAAATGAACGGCTCGGACTGCGTGTACTCCGACACCTTGATCCGCGCCACGCCCTGCAAGATGACCGAGAAGTTGTCCTTGGCCAGCTTGATAACTTTCAGGATCCGGGCGGCGCACCCGACGGTGTACATATCGCCTTCGGTGGGATCTTCGGTCCGCGCGTCCCGCTGCGTGAGGATGCCTATCACCGGCCGCTCTTTGGCGATCGCCTCTTCGACCAGGCGGACGCTTTTGCGGCGGCCTACGTCGATCGGGATGATCGAGCCCGGGAACAGCACCGAGTTCCTCAGCGGCAATATGGACAGTACGTCCGGCACCTCAACGGGTCCCCCCGTGTCGGGCGGTGCTCCCTTGATCTTGGTCATCGACTGTCTCCTCTCGAACCGTGCGCTGCGCTCAGAATTTCTGGAACGTAGGACGGTGTGAAGAGTGTGTCAAGACGACACAGCGATGCATAACGAGACGGAGCTCCCTTACGGCCTCGCCTCGAGGTCCCTCGATCAGCTGCGGCGGCCGGCTTTGTGGGCCGTGTGAGGTGATTCGAGGTCCAGCTCTTCGCCGAACATTTCATTCAGCATCTCATCGATCGTGGCGTCCGCAATGTCCAGCTTGTGGAGCTCATCGCGCTCGAACTCTTCGAAAGATCGGTAGACCTTGGGGACCGCATTTCCGCGCATGAACGCCTCCGCGTACGCTGTGGGCTGGACCGTTGAAGTCATGAAGGTTCTTGTCCTACATCTGATCACGAAGTACTACCCCATTCAGGACGGGTCAATTTTTTCAAGCCTTTTTTTTCTCGCGTCCGGCCAGCGGACCGTGTGATAGACAAAGCGGGCTTTCATGAAACGCATCTTGTGCATCGCAAATCAGAAGGGCGGCGTCGGCAAGACGACCACCGCGGTCAACCTGGCCGCGTCGCTGGCCCAAGCCGGCCACCGCGTGCTGGTCATCGACATGGATGCGCAGGGCAACGCCACCTCCGGTCTCGGCTTTCAGCGCGGCACCGTCGAAGAGGGCATCTACCAGGCGCTCCTGCCCCAGGGCGACGACGACCAGGGCAGCGACGGCGCGCGGCCGCTCCGCGAGCTGACGCAGCTTACCGATGTGCCCAATCTGTGGCTGGTTCCATCGACGCGCGATCTGGCCGGCGCCGAGGTCGAGCTGGTCGGCGTCGAGGGGCGCGAGCGGCGCCTTAAATCCGCGCTGGCGCCGGTGCTCGACCAGTACGACTTCGTGATCATCGACTGTCCGCCATCGCTCGGGCTGCTCACGCTCAACGCGCTGGTCGCGGCTACCGCTGTGGTCATTCCAATGCAGTGCGAGTACTACGCGCTCGAGGGGCTATCGCAGCTCACCGACACCATCGAGCGGGTGCGGGCGGCGTTCAATCCGCGCCTGGAGCTCGAGGGCATTCTTTTGACCATGGTCGACTCGCGCATGAACCTGACGCAGCAGGTGGCCGACGAGGTGCGCGGTCACTTTGCCGACAAGGTCTACACGACGACCATTCCGCGCAATGTCCGGCTCTCCGAAGCGCCGTCGCACGGTAAGCCGATTTTGCTGTACGACGCGCGCTCGAGCGGGTGTCTCAGCTATCAGGCGCTGGCCGCCGAGCTCCTGCACCGTTCGCGTCAAGCGGCGGCGTAGGACCAAAAAACGCCGTGACCACCGACAAGCGCAAAGCGCTGGGGCGCGGCCTTTCGGCGCTGATCCCCGGGGCCGGCACGACGCCGTCGGCGCTCAAGCGCGATCTCTTCGAGGCAGCGATCGAGGATGTGCACGCGTCGCCGCTCAATCCGCGGCAGGTGTTCGATGCCGATCTTTTGCGTGAGCTCGCGGCATCGATCAAGCATCAGGGAATCGTGCAGCCGCTGGTGGTACGAGCGCGCGCCGCAGACCGAGGCGGCGGCTACGAGCTGATCGCCGGTGAGCGTCGCTTTCGCGCGGCGCAGCTGGCCGGTCTGCATCGCGTCCCGGTGGTCATCAAGGACGTCTCGAACGAGGTCGCCTTCGAGCTGATGCTGGTCGAAAATCTGCAGCGCGCCGACCTCAACCCCGTCGAGGAGGCCGAGGCTTACCGCCGACTCGTCGAGGACTATCACCACACCCAAGAGGCGGTCGCCGAGCGCGTCGGCAAGGATCGCACGACGGTGGCCAACGCGCTCAGGCTGCTCAAGCTGCCGCTCAAAGTGCGCGAGCACATCGCCTCAGGCGCCCTGGCGATGGGGCACGCACGCGCGCTTTTGGGCCTGGAGAGCGCCGCGCTGATCGAGCGCACGGCGCTCGACGTGATCCGGCGGCAGCTGAGCGTGCGTCAGACCGAGGCGCTGGTGCGGCGCGAGCGGAACGGCCAAAAACGGGTCATCGATTCGGCGCAGCCGCAGCAGCGTTCGGCCGGGGTGCGCGATCTGGAGCAGCGCCTCGAACGCGCGCTCGGCACCAAGGTCCGCGTCGAGCAAAAGCCCGGCGGGGCCGGGCAGCTGCACATCGATTACCACTCGCTCGACGGTCTGGATGCGCTCTTGGAGCGTCTGTTGGGAAGCCACGCCGGATGAGCTCCGGAGTCGATCGCCGCCAGCCGCGTCTCCCGATCAAGCTCGCCGTCGAGTATCGGACGACGGGGGCCTTTTTGGTGTCCTACTCGGTCAATCTCTCCAAGGGCGGCGTCTTTTTGGAGACCTCGACGCCGCTGCCGATCGACTCGACGGTGGCGCTGCAGTTCGACGTGCCCGGTGCGGGCCTGTTGACGCTGGAGGGGCAGGTCGCGTGGGTGCGGCAGGGCGGCGTCGACGGCTTGCCTGACGGGATGGGCGTGCAGTTCGCCGATCTGGAGGCGCGCTACGGCCAGGTCATCGACGAGATGGTCGAGAGCTTTTTGGGGCTGACCGTGCTGGTGGTGGCCGCCTCGCACGAGCGGCTGTCGCTCATCAAGCGCTACGTCCAGAGCATCATCAGCTGTGAGGTAGTCGAAGCCACCGACGAGGATCTGGCCGAGGTCGCGCTCGAGGGCGCGTGCGACTTGGTGGTCGTCGATCTAGACCTTCGACCCGACGTCGGCATGCGCACCATCGCCGGCACACGCGCGCGCGACGCCGAGCTGGAATATCCGACGCCGATCATCTTGATGGCTGGCGACCCCGACCTGCGGGCGCGCGGCAAGGCGGCCGGCGCCGACGAAGCGCTCGCCACGCCGCCGTCGTTTCAAGATCTGCAGGCGGCGGTGATCCAGACGCTGAGCCGTCCGGCGCGTGCCAAGCTGACCTGACCTCAGGCCCCCGAGGAGAGTCATGGCCACCCTGATCGACGGCAAGGCGATCGCCCAAAAGGTCCAGGCGGAGGTCCAGGCGACCTGCGCCGAGCTGGCGCGAGCGGGGACCCATCCGGGGCTGGCCGTGGTGCTGGTCGGCGACGATCCCGCGTCGCACGTCTACGTGCGCAACAAGACCAAGGCGTGTCACGCCGTCGGCATTGCGGTCTATGATCATCCGCTGCCGGCGACCACCGCCGAGGCCGAGCTCTTGGCCCTGGTGACGCAGCTCAACGCCGATGAGCGGGTCGACGGGATCTTGGTGCAGCTGCCGCTGCCGCCGCAAATCGACGCGCAGCGCGTGCTGGCGGCGATCTCGCCGGACAAGGACGTGGATGGCTTCCACGCCGTCAACGTCGGTCGACTTTGGAGCGGCGCGCCGCAATTCGTGCCCTGCACCCCGCTCGGGGTGATGCGTCTTTTGGCCGAGGCCGGGGCCCAGCTCGCCGGCGCGCGCGCGGTCGTGCTCGGACGATCGAACATCGTCGGCCGGCCGATGGCGGCGCTCCTTTTGGCCGCCGACGCAACGGTCACCATTTGCCATTCGCGCACCGTCGACCTGCCGGCGCGCGTGGCCGAAGCCGACGTGCTCGTCGCTGCGATCGGCCGCGCCGAATTCGTACGCGGCGCCTGGATCGCGCC
>JBBQIO010000372.1:0-4700 GCA_038325015.1 Polyangia bacterium | reverse complement strand
GAAACATCGCCACGAGGGGCTCGACCTCAAGATGGACCACGCACGCGATACGCTCGAAAGTCTGGCGCGCGTCTGGAAGAGGCCGGTAAACCTGCTGACGCGAATCGACGGCAAGGGCAAGCTCTTGCGCCACGATGGGCGCGAACACTCCGACAAAGCCGCCGAATACACCTGAGGGGCTGATGCGACTCGTTCCGTATTCCTTGAGTGATGTCGGTCGCCGCCGCGAGCACAACGAGGACAGCTTTCTCGTGCGCGCGGATCTGGGACTGTACGCGGTCGCCGATGGAATGGGCGGGCATCAGGCCGGGGAGCGCGCCAGCCGGATGGCGCTCGATCTTTTGGCGGAGCATCTGGCGCTGCTCGGACCCGACGAGAAGCTCGACAAGGACGCGCTGCTCGCGCGCTTTCACAAGGCGATGCAGCATGCCGGCGCCGGCATCTTCGACGCGGGTCAGGAGGATGCCGCGCTTCATGGCATGGGCACGACCACAACGGCGCTGTGGATTCGCGGCGACCGCGCCTATCTGGCCCATGTCGGAGATTCACGCGCGTACCTCTTGCGCGATGACCGGATGCAGCAGCTTAGCGACGATCACACGTGGGTCTCAGAGCAGGTGCGGCTCGGGCTGATGACCGAACTAGACGCCCACGAATCACAGTATCGTCACATCATCACGCGCTCGGTTGGCTTCGAGCGGGAGGTCGCGGTCGACGGCTCGGCGGTCGCGTTGCAGCTCGGCGATTGTTTCTTGCTGTGCTCCGATGGCCTGTCGAACTACATCGAAGGCGAAGAGCTTCGGCGCCTCTTGAATGCGCATTACTACAGTGAAGTTCCGCGACTCCTGATCGACCTGGCCAATGAGCGCGGCGGTGACGACAACATCACGGTTGTCCTGGTCCAGGTGGCCAACAGCGCCGCCGCCGAACATCAGGACATTGAAGCCCCGTCGAGCGCGGCCCCGGCCACCGCAGAATGAGAGAGCGCTTCGGTCTCCCAGCACGCGCGCGCGTGCGCCGTGGCACGAGCACGGATGCGCGGTTCATTCGAGAGGTTGCCCAGAGCGTATTTTCATATCTAGGCGACTACGCGACGATCCTGCCGACCTGGCTCGCGCATGATGGGGTGCGCACGCACGTCCTCGAGCAGGGCGCGGACGCGATCGCGCGCGTTCGGCGGGCGCGGCGTGCCCTAGCCCTGTCTGAACTCCGTCTGTCCGTCGCCGACGTCAACCTGCGCGCGCGACGACTCTTCGAGAGTGTCGGCTTCGAGCACGACGTCGCCAACAAGGATGGCTTGTATGACGGCGGGCAGGTGGCACTGCATTTCCGCTTCCGGCTGTGACCCGCATGGCCAAGCCCAAAGCGCCTTTGTACAGGCCCGATGTTTTCTTTGCCTGGCGCACGCCGCTCTTGACGCTCGACGAGCTGGTCACGTGGGCCGACGCGGCGCCGCTCGATGGCGCCCCCCTCAACGAGGCCGTTCTCGCCACCAAACGGACGGCTCTGCGGCAGCGCCTCCAGACGCTCATCGACCGGCCGGAAATTCGCGAGGCGCTCTTCTTGGCCTCGCCTACGCTGGAGGGGAGCTTGGCCTCCTGGCTGGAGGCACCGACAACCGAGCGCGGCATCAAGGTCGAGCGTTCGTTGATTCGCTATTTTTCGCGCATGTCGGCGCGGTCGACGCCGTTCGGCCTGTTTGCCGGCGTCAGCATCGGCCGGCTCGGGGCGAGCGACACGCCGTTCACCCTCGGCCCACGCGACAGCTATCGCCGCCACACCCGGCTCGACGGCGACTACCTTACGGCCTTGACCGCGGCGATCGCAGCCGATCGGTCGGTGCGCGGCGAGCTTCTGTTTCGCCCCTCGTCGTCGATCTACGAAGCCGCCGGACGGCTGCGCTATGTCGAGCGGCGCCTGCAGGGCAAGGCGCGCAGCTACCACCTGGTGGCCGTCGAGCCCTCCGATTATCTGGCAGCGACTCTGGCGCGGGCACGGGACGGTGCGCGACTCGGCACGCTGGCAGAAGCGTTGGTCGACGACGACATCACCCGCCAAGAGGCCGACGAGTTCATCGACTCCTTGGTCGACAGTCAGATCTTGCTGCCCGATCTACAGCCGCGTGTCACCGGTGACGAGCCGGTAACCGAGCTCATCGAGCAGCTCACCGCATCGGAGGCCACTCGATCGGTCGCCGCGGTGCTCGACGAGGTTCGGGTCGCGCTGGCGACGCTCGACGGGGAGCCGCTGGGCGCGTCGCCGGAGCGTTTTCGCGCGCTCGCCAAGACGCTGGAGCCGCTCCCTGCGCCGGTCGAGGTGGCGCGCCTATTTCAGGTCGATCTGGTCAAGCCGGTGGCCGAGGCCGCGCTCGGCCCCGCGCTGCTCGATGAAATGAGCCGGGTCGTCGAGCTTCTGACCCAGATCTCGCCGAACGATGGCGGAGGCGGGCTGCTCAAGCGATTCGCCGACGCGTTCACCGAGCGCTACGAAGCGAACGAAGTGCCGCTCTTGGTCGCGCTCGACGAGGAGTCCGGTGTCGGCCTAGGCCAATCGAACCGCGCGTCGCCCGAAGACTCGCCACTTTTGGCCGGGCTGGGTATCGGCGCGCGCGCCCTAGACGAGGGCACGCCGCTGCGTGAGCGCGATATCTTTTTATTCGGCAAGGCGCTTGCCGCCGCCCGGAGCCGCGCCCCCTGGAATCTCAGCGACGAAGACCTGACCGCGCTTAAGGCCGAGCGCCCCACCCACATGCCTTCGAGCTTCGCCGTCTTCGCCGGCCTCGGCAAAGATGCCGGCGGCCTACGCATGCACTTGCACAGCGCGAGCGGACCGTCGGCAGCAAACCTCCTGGGGCGCTTTTGTCACGGTGATCCGCGCTTGACTCATCTCGTGCGTGACCACCTCCGCAAGGAGGAGGCCTTCGACGCCGACGCGATCTTTGCCGAGATCGTCCATTTGCCGGAAGGCCGTGTGGGCAACGTCCTTTTGCGGCCCCTGTTGCGCGATTACGAGATCACCTATCTGGGGCGGTCGGGCGCTCCGTTGGCGCAGCAGATCGGCGCCGACGACCTGCTGGTGTCGATCGAAAGCGGCCTCGTTACGCTGCGCTCGCGACGACTCGGCCGACGCATCTTGCCGCGGCTGACGACGGCCCATAACTTTTCGAGCCCGCTTAATCTCGGGCTGTATCGCTTTTTGTGTGCACTGCAGCATCAAGGTACCGCGAGCACCGGGTGGTCCTGGGGCGCGGTCGGCGGCATCGCCGATTTTCTGCCGCGTGTGACGACCGGCCGCACCATCGTGTCACTGGCGCAATGGCGCCTATCCAAAAAGCGCATCGCGGCGCTGGCGGCGCTCAAAGGCGCCAAGCTATTCGACCGATTGCGCTCGTTGCGTGCCGAGCTCGAGCTGCCGCGCTTCATCGGCCTCGCTGACGCCGACAATATTCTGCCCATCGACCTGGACAATGTCCTGTCGGTGGAGATGTGGGTAAGCCTCATCAAAGAGCGGCCCATGGTCGTGCTTTCGGAGCTGTTTCCGGATCCGGCGCATGGCGACGAGCTCGCGGTCTTGGGGCCCGAGGGCCGCTTTGCGTGCGAGGTCGTGGTGCCGTTCTTGCGCGTGACGCCAGGCCCGACGGTCGCGTCCGCGGCGCCTCGCGTTTCGTCGGTGACCGTCGAGCGCACGCTGCCACCCGGATCGAGCGCGCTCTACGCCAAGATATACAGCGGCGAGGCGGCCGCAGACACCCTCCTCCGCGACGGAATCGCGCCACTGGTCCACGAGCTTTTGCCGACCGGCGCGTTCGATCAGTGGTTCTTCCTGCGTTACGCCGATCCGCAGCCCCATCTGCGGATCCGATTTTTCAACGCGGGTGCGCCGGCGCGCCTGACCGCCGAAGTCGCCCCGCGCCTCTACGCGCTGATGGCCGACGCACACCAGATGGGGCTCGCCCACAAGCTGCAGCTCGATACGTACGAGCGCGAGATCGAGCGCTACGGCGGCGAGGTCGGCATGCTCCACTCCGAGCGCCTCTTCACCGCGGACAGCAATGCGGCATTGAGCATCGTCGAGCTTCTGTCGGGCGACGCCGGTGCCGATGCGCGCTGGCGCCTGACCCTGCGCGGAATGGATCAGCTGCTCGACGACTTTGGGCTCGACCTGGTGCAAAAGCAGGCGCTCGTCGCGCAGCTGCGCAAAAGTTACGCGGAGGAATTTCGTCTGCGTGTGCCGCACGAAAAGGCGCTCGGGGACCGCTTTCGCAGGCTGCGCGCGTCGATCGAGCAGATCCTCGATCGCGGCCGCGATGGGGACGGCGACCTAGCTCCGGGGATCGCGGTGCTCGCAGAACGCAGCCGGCAACTGGCACCGATTGTCGCCGACCTACGCGCCGCCGAGCAGGCGGGTCAGCTCACCGTTCCAATCACGACGCTACTCGGCAGCTATCTGCACATGTGGGCCATCCGCCTGTCCCGAGCCCAGTCGCGCGCGCACGAGGCGGTCATCCACGATTTTTTAGCGCGCTCGTACGAATCGCAGATCGCCCGCGCCAAAAAGCCGCCGACTTAGTTCCGCGCTCTTTTTTGGGGTCAGCCGCAGCCTCGCCGATCACTGCACGAGGCTTACTGCGTCGCGTGTTCGACCGCGGGCAACGACCGCGCCAGCAACAGCTCGGTCAGCGCCAGCCGCAGCGGAATCAT
>JBBQIO010000371.1:0-4702 GCA_038325015.1 Polyangia bacterium | reverse complement strand
CGAAACCTCGAGGCGCTGCTCCTACTCTACGCCGACGACGCCACGCACTTCAGTCCCAAGTTGCGCGCGCAGCACGCGGACGGACGCATCGCCGGAAAGCCGCAGCTGTCGGCGTGGTGGGCCGACGCATTCGCCCGGCTGCCCGAGCTGCGCTACATCGAGCGCGCGGTCACTGCCGATCTCGGCGACGATCACCGGCCTGGCGCCGGCCGCGTCTTCATGGAGTACACCCGCGAGCTCGGGGGCGAGCCGCCCATGGAGGTCGCCGAGCTCCTCGATGTCGCGGACGGCCTGATTCGTAGCTCGCGCGTTTTTCACGGCTGACTCTGCCGCTCCGGCGTAAATTCCGCGCCATGAGATCGCTTCTATTTGTGTGCGCTGCAGCATTTTTGCTTGTCACGCCGGCTCGCGCCGCCAAGCACCCGTTCTCGGTCGACGATCTACTGGCCGCCAAACGTATCGGCGCCTTCAGTGCGTCGCCGGACGGAAAATTCGTGGTCTACGCGCTGACCACCCCTCACCCCGACGAGAACCGCTCGACTTCGGCGATATGGCTTGTGCCCCTGGACGGCTCGGCGGCGCGCCAGCTCACGGCCGGCACGAAGCACGACAGCGATCCCGCGGTGGTCGGCAAAGATCGCGTCGCTTTTTTGTCCGACCGCGACGGCGAGCCGCAACTGTGGCTGCTCGATCTACGAGGCGGCGAGCCGCGCCAGCTCACCCACCTGCCGGCCGGCGTTGACCAATTCATGGCCTCGCCCGACGGCACGTTATACGTGGTCGCCGCGCGCGTCTTTGCCGAGTGCGCCGACGCCACCTGCAATCGCGACCGGCTGGAGCAGCAGCACAAGTCGCAGTCCACCGGCCGGGTCATCGAGCGCCTCCTGTTTCGCCATTGGGACAGCTGGGCGGACGGCCAAAGGTCGCATCTGTTTCGTGTCGAGGCTCAAAGCGGCGCGGCCCGCGATCTGACGCCCGGCAACTTCGACGCGCCGCCGTTTTCGCTCGGCGATCCGCGCGCCTTCGACATCTCGCCCGACGGCCAGTGGCTGGCTTTCGCCTCGAACCACGATGCCGATGAATCGGGCTCGACCAACGGCGACATCTGGGAGGTCGCGCTCGGCGACGGTCACCACGCGCTGCGCCTCCTCACCGACGACAACAAGGCCTACGACGGAACGCCGCGCTACTCACCCGATGGTCGTTCACTGGCCTGGTGCTCGCAGCGCATCCCGGCCTACGAGTCGGATCGCTTCGAGCTGCGCGTGCTCGATCGCAAGTCGTCCAAGGTTCGCCTGTTGACCGAAAAATTCGACGCGTCGATCCACGACTACGACTGGTCTCCGGACAGTCGTACGCTGTGGCTGACCTCCGAATCGAAGGCGCAAACGCCGCTCTACCGCATCGCCGCCGATGGATCGGCAGATGAGCCGACGCTCGTGGTCGGCGGCATCTCGGCTGCGGAACCGCACGTGCTCGCCGATGGCAGCGTGCTCTTTTCGCGCACGTCGCTGGCGCGGCCCACCGAGCTTTGGCGCCTTTTGCCCGGCAGCACCGAGCCGGTCGTCGTCACGCACGTCAACGACGCGCTGTTCGCCAACATCAAGATGGGGTCGCTCACCGAGCGCTGGGTCACGGCGGCCGACGGCGTCAAGCTGCACGGCCTAGTGGTCACGCCGCCCGACTTCGACGCGCGCGAAAAATATCCGGCGCTGTTCGTCGTGCACGGCGGACCCGAGGGCGCGTGGGGCGACGACTGGAGCTACCGCTGGAATCCGGCCGCGTTCGCCGCCGCCGGCTACGTCGTCTACCTGCCCAACCCGCGCGGCTCGACGGGATACGGCGAGGCGTTCGTGCGCGGCATTTTGAACGACTGGGGCGGCAAGGTGTTCAACGATCTGATGCGCCAGGCCGACGATCTGGAGTCGCTGCCTTTCGTCGACAAATCGAAGATTGGCGCGGCCGGCGCCTCCTTCGGCGGCTTCATGATGAATTGGTTTGAGGGCCACACGAAGCGCTTCAAGGCGCTTCTGTGCCACGACGGAATCGCCGATCAAGAGACGATGTACGCGACCGAGGAGCTGTGGTTTCCCGAGACCGAATTCTCTGGAATGCCGTGGACGTCGGAGCAGTACAAGAAGTGGAGCCCGATCGAATCGGCGGCCCACTTCGCCACGCCGGAGCTGATCGTGCACGGCGAGCGCGACTATCGCATCCCCGTCGAGCAGGCCTATCTGATGTTCACCACGCTCAAGCGCCGCAACGTGCCCACGCGCCTACTCGTCTTTCCCGACGAGAACCACTGGGTGCTCAAGCCGGGCAACGCGCGCCTGTGGTACGCCGAATTCTTCGACTGGTTCCACCACTACCTGGGTGGCGCGGCGGCGGATCCCAAGGCGCTCCGAAGCGCGCACAGCGTCACCCGCTGACTCGGGGCGCGGGATCCGCTAAGATGGCCGTGGCGTCCTCATCCGACAACGACGCAATAGGGAGGGATCAGGGGCCGAACCACAGAGCGGGTGGTTATTGGTTTCGTAGCGGGGGTCTTGCTGGCCGGGTGCGCCAAACGCGCAGCAAAGGGCGAGGGTTACCATTTCGAGATTCCCACCGGGTACTCGCAACCGAGCGCCGCACGCATTCATCTGCCACCCAGAGCGCTCGCGGTGCTGCAGAACAGACGGGTCGCGGACGACTACTTCATCGCCAGTTTGGTGGTCACACCGATCGATCCCACGACGCCACCCATGGTGCCGGGGAGTGCCGAGCTGTGCGCACAAAGTGCGCACGAGCTGGCAAACAGCCAGGCCGCATCGGTCGTCAAGAGCGGCATCGTGGCCACGCCGTTCGGCCAAAGTTGTCAGTTCGACCTGATGTCGACAAAGGACAATCACGCCGTCCGTTTTACAGTGATGGCCGGGCCCAAGGCGATGTGGGGCCTGACCTGCAACCACGACCCGCGCGATACCGCGGCCGTGGAGGCGTGCCAGCAGGTGATCACGACCTGGAAGTGGGAGTAGGCTGCCGCCTAGTACCTCGCCACAGTGGTTTTGGTTGGTTGATCAAGGCGCCAAAGGCGCCGTCGGCGCGCGACTCGCGCCGTAGCAGGCGAGGGGTCCCGGCGGGCTCCGCCCGACGGGGAGAGGCGGCACGCCTCGACTAGGACCTCGCCCACGCCGCCAGTTGGTGAATCATTCACTTTCACTGTGGCGAGGTACTAGTTGTCGACCCAGTATTTGAGCGCGTTGAGGTCGAGCACCGTCCGCATGCGCGGGCGCGGAATGGGCTCGATTGAGCTGACCAGCGCATCGAACTGCGCGCGCACCGAGGCATCGGTGGCCCCCTCGGTTTCGAGCCGTGCACAGTAGATGAATCGATCGTCGCGCAGGACGACGATGTCACGAACGCTCTGGACGCCGTTCAGCTGCCCGGCCAGGAGCCAACGCTGACCAGCCAATCCGTTGTGCGAGGTCGCCGGGCGCGGTCCGTCGGCCGAGGTCACCACGAATTCCCGATGCAGATACTGCTGCACCAGCTCGGCCACGACGAGGTCGCTGGCACCCTGGGATGGAATCGCCGGCAAGAGTGTGAGGCTCACATTGCGCTGCTCGGGCCGCGTCCAGATGGCATCGAAATCCCACTGCTGCTTATGCCAGCCCAAGGGAGCGGCGTAGCGAAAACGGCGCCGGCGCTCGATCCCCAGCATCTGCTGGTCGCTGCTGAGCAGCGTGCGGATGAGCGCGGTCATTTCGTCGAAGCGCGCCGGATCGACGACCACGGCCAGGAGGAGGGCGTAGTAGTCGTCGCCAAAGACCATACCGACGGTGCGCTGTACGGCCTTGCCGTCGAGCTGTCCGCGGAAGCTCATCAGCTGGGCGTACTCGCCCTCGTCGGTCGTCAGCGGCTCGGGCGGGGCGATCGACTCGACGACGAAGCCGGGCTGCGCCAGCTTGCGCGCGAACAGCTCTTCGAGAGGCTCGATGGGATGGCGAAAGCGGTAGCGAATTTCGCCCGGAGAAGGGGTCGCGTTCGACAGGAGACGAAGTCCGTCGCTGACGCGGATGGCGTGCCAGCCCGGCGGGCACTCGATCACGAGACTACCAAGAGAAGAGTGACGAGATCCCGCCGCCGATGGCGCTGGCTGCCGACCCGATGCCGCTGCCGATGGCGCTGGCTGCCGACCCGATGCCTTTGCCCACCGTCTCGCCGACGTCGAGCACAGCTGACCCCGCGGCGCCGACGGCACCGACGACCGAGCCTGCGGCGGTCGCGCCGAATCCCGCGATGTCGCCCAGGACGCCGTCGCCCACCGCGTCGTGCGCGCTCACGCCCCAGTCCGAGGCCATGTCCGACCAGTTGCGGTTCGAGCCGTCGTCGTTCTTGCCGATCCAGCCGTGCTCGGACATGAAGTTGTTGCCCATGTTGCCGACCGCCATGCCGGCGGCTCCGGCGCCAGCGACAGCACCCACGGGCGATGCCGCGGCGGCGAAGTCGAGGAGCGCGCCACCGGCGGCTTCGGCGCCGAGGCCAGTTGCGAATTCGCCGACCAGGGCTGTCGTCCCAATACCGCCGGACACCGTTTCGAGCCCACCGCCGATCTTCTCGGACGGTCCTTTGCCATGGATCAGCGAGTTGATGCCGCTGGCCAGGGTCAAAGGAGCCAGGAGTGAGCTGCCTATAGCGCCCCCCTCTCCAGCGGCCATCT
>JBBQIO010000370.1:0-4716 GCA_038325015.1 Polyangia bacterium | reverse complement strand
GGCATCGGTGAACGCGCCGCGCACGTGGCCGAACAGCTCGCGCTCGAACAGCGTCTCGGGCAGCGCGCCGATGTGCACCTTGACCAGCGGTCCGTTCTTGCGCGCGCTGTTGGCGTGGATGGCGTGCGCCACCAGCTCTTTGCCCGTGCCCGGCGGTCCGGTGACCAGCACCGTCGCCTCGCTGGCTGCCACGTCCGCGGCCAGCCGCAGTGCCTGCACCATCAGCGGCGACTCGCCGATGATGCGGGAAAAATCGTACTCGGCATCGAGCTCGGCGCGGAGCACGCGATTCTGCTCGACCAAAAGGCGGTTGTGGCCGCGCACCCGCCGCAGCTCGATCTGCGCACGCACGATGGCGATCAGCCGATCGTTGTCCCACGGCTTGGTCACGTAATCGGCGGCGCCCGACTTCATCGCCTGCACCGCGCGGTCGACGGTACCCCAGGCGGTCATCAGCACGACGGGCAGCTCTGGATTCGCGGCCTGCAGGACGGCCAACGCGTCGATGCCTTCTTGACCCGACGTCGTGTCGCGCGTGAAGTTCATGTCGAGCAGCACCGCGGCGACATCTTCGAGACGGGCGACCTGCGCGGCGCGGCTGGGATCGGTCAGCGCCTCGACGCGCCAACCGTGCTGCTTGAACAGAAGTCGGAGAGCGTCGGCAATGGCTTGATTGTCGTCGACGACCAAGATGGTGGGTGCGGTGCTCAGTTGGCGTCTCCTGCCGCCGGCAGCGTAACCCGCAACAGCGCGCCTCCGCCCGGTCTGTCCTCGGCGACGATCGATCCGCCGTGGCCGAGCGCGATCTGCCGCGCCAGCGCCAGGCCTATGCCGCTGCCGCCCGGCTTGGTCGTAAAGTAGGGCACAAACAGCATGCGCATCGCTTCGGCGGCGATGCCGGGGCCGTCATCTTCGACGGTGAGCTCGATCCCGGTGGTGTATCGGACCGTGCTGACCACCACTTTGCTCTTGGCCGCCTCGACGGCGTTTTTGATGAGATTGATGGCCACCCGTTCGAGCTGCCCACCATCGAGAAGCGCGCGGGCCTCGGGCGCGTAGCTTTCGATGATGCTCACCCCGGCTCGGTCAGCCGACGGCTGCAACATGCCGACCGCCGCATGCACGATGTCGTTCAGATCCGAATGGACCCGCGCCGGCTCCGGCAGTTTGGCCAGCTCAGCGTAGCCCGCGATGAAGTTCGACAAAGAATCGACCCGGTCGACGATCAGGCGAAATGCCATCTGCAAATCTTCGGAATTCTCGTCGACGGCGAGGCGCGGCGTGATCTGGTCTCGCACCGTGACCGCCACCGATCGCACCGGGCCGAGCGTGTTGTTGATCTCGTGCGACAGGACGCGCACCAGCCGCCGCCAGCCTTCGACCTCCTCTTTGCGCGTGCGCTCTTTCAAGACGGTGGCCATGCGATTCATGCTCTCGACCAAGCCCGAGCCGAGCTCGTCGCCGGATGATTTTTCGAGGCCCGAAAAGTCGCCGCGCGACAGAGCGTCGACTCCACGTTGGATATTTTCCACCGAGCCGACGAAGCGCCCGCTGAGAAAATAGGACAGCCAGACCGCGAGCAGCATCGAAAAGCCGACGCCGAAGATCTGCTCCAGCTGAAACCAAAGCAGCGGCGCATAAATCTCCCCCTCGGGGACCACGGCCACCAGTCGCGCCGGGAGCGTGCCCGCGAAAAGACCCTGTTCGTTGGGCAGCGCGGCGTAGATGCGGAAGCGCTCCGCACCGATGACCACGGTAGTCATCGCGCCATTTTCCGGTAACCGTGCGGCCAGGGCGGCCAATGGCAGCACCGAGGTGACGTGCGCTGACCCCGACGGACAGTGCCACGCGGCTTTGCTCTTCGGGTCGAGGTAAAATGCACGTCCTCGACGGTAAATCTGCGCCACATCGAGGATCGATCGCGGGTCGACCTTGGCGGCGACCTCGCCTTTGGAGTCACCACGCAGCCGGTCGACGATGAAGTCGCCCCGTTTGGTCGTCCAGAGCGAGGCATGCGTTGCGGACTCGGGCCCGGCGACGATGGCCCCGGGCGGCAGATTCCACAGCTCATGGTCGAAGTCGACGTCGCCTTCGTTCATGACGTCGGCCGAGTTGACGCGCACCGAAAGCCCGACGATCGCGGGGTGCTCCTGGCGGATACGCGCCGCTGCGACCTGCATGCGCGAAACGTCGATCTCGGGGTCGGCTACTGACTCCTCCATGGTGCTTTTGACGTCTGGGACTAACAGGTCTGTGTCTTCGTCCTCATCCTTGCCGAATTTGGCCGCGTGGGCGCCGAATGGATCAAGCAGCGCCGTCTTGCGCCGTTTTTTCTTGGCCGGCTTCTTGGCCTCGCCGTCGGCGCTGTGTCGGGTGCGCGTCGTGATGACCATCTTGTGGCTCTTGCCATCGTCCGAGCCGAAGCTCGGGCTGAACAGCACGACGTCGGTCGAGTCGTCGTCGGCAGTGTGCTTGGTGGAGGTCTGGACCTTGAACGACATCGACGGCATGGACACGTTGACGTCGCTCGACTCCTCACCGGGCCGCGCGGTCACCGCGAGCTCGTGCACCACGGTCTTGAGCAGGTCGAGGTTGCTCTCGGTGCGGTCGTTTAGGCGGCGAAACGCGAGCCGCGCCTGCTCCAAAAAACGCTGATCGAGATCCGTGCGCGTCCGCTGCACATAGGCGTGCGACAGCGCGATCACCATGATGAGTGGCGCGGCCACGACGGCGAGAAAACCCAGGAACAGCTTGCGCCGGATGGTCATCGTCAGCTTCATCGGGGCACCGACCGCATGGCGATGATCACCATGGGCGGCGGGCTCGCAGGATAGGAGACGCTCTGCACCTGGACCACCCGGGCGGGCGCTTCTGGCGTGTCCAGCACCGTCGTGAAGTCCTTTCCGAAGTTTCCGGTTTGGGCCATGAGCGACACGAACACCAAGCTTGAACCTAACACTGCGAGGAGGGCTTTGATGGATGTATGCATGCCACCCGGTTGAGCAAGCCTCGGGCCACTGCAAATTGGCCAGCTGCCGCGGAGATCGGCGAGCGTGATCGCACGGCTCCGGACAGTCTGCAAAACCAGTGTCCGCTAGCGGACACTGCCGACCCCGCAAGTGGCAGCGCGAGGGACCTCGGTGTACATGTAAGGAAGTGCGTGAGCGATCTCCGTCGCTGGTGCTGCCCGTCGTGGCCTCCGGTGTGGGCCACGCGCTGCTGCTATTGTCGCTGTTCGGGGTCCGCTTGCACTGGCCCTCGGCGCCGCTGCCGATCGAGATCGTGCGCAACGACAAGCCGCCGCAGATTCCTGCCGCGCCGAGGGCCCCGACGCCCAAGCACAGCGGCATCGGCCCACGCCCGCACAAAGCGGCACCCCCGGACAAACCTCCGCCGCCCGTCGAGAGCCTGAGTGGTTGGGCGCCCAACGATTCGGTGGTCGTCGTCTATCTGCGGATGGAGCCGCTGCGGAAATCGATCTACGGCCCGGCGGCCGAGGAGCTCTTGGCGCGCCTGCCCGACTACCAGACACTGCTCGGCGATTCGTCGCTGTCGGCGGTGCGCGACTTCGATGCGCTGTTCATCGCGACCGCCGATCCGACCGACGTGCGCGCGACATTTCTCTTGGCCAAATTCGGCAACAGCGAACGCATCGCGCCGCTTTTGGTGCATCCGCTCGACCCGGGCGATCCGCGCGAGATTCACCTGATCGGGCCAGGGCTAGCTGGGCTCGGCCCGCCCGAGCTGTGGCGTCCGGCGACGGACGGTGGCGTGCCGGTGATTCTCGACGGTGGAGTGGCTGCGCTCGCGGCCGAACGCTGGTCGAGCGCCTACCGCTCCGTCGACGAGCACGCCAGCGCCGACGCCGCCCTCTACGTGACCATCGCGGGCGCCAACCGCATGGTGCGGCTGCAAGACGGCACGCCGCTGCCCGAAGAGGCGGACCTGGTTCTTCTGCCCGAGCGCTCACCGGCGGTGCGGGTGCGCGCGCGTTTCGCGACCGAAAGCGAGGCCACCCGGTTCGCCGCCCAATGGCCGCGGATGCTCGAGAGCTGGCGCGATGCGGTCGGTCTGTTCGGGATCGGACCGCTGTTCGACAATCTCGTGCTCACGCGGAGCGGCGCCGTCGTCGAGTGGGCCGGGCGCATCGCAGAAGGGCAGATGACGCTCGCGCTGAGCTACGCCAAGCTGATCATGCCGCGACCGCCGCTGCCTGAGCGCGTCGCCGCGCCTCTGCCCGTGGCTCCGGCAGCGCAATGAGCATCGAAGCGATCCTTTTCGATTGTCACGGCGTGCTCGTCGATCTCGACGGCGCGGTGCGGGACTACGTCGAGCCGCTTTTGGCCAAGAGCGGTGCCAGCGACGGTGCTCGCGTGCCCCTTTTGGCCGATTGGCTCGCACGATGGCGTCACATTGCGGAGCGGCTGCGGCGGCCGTTTCGCGCGCACCGTGAGCTGGTATGCGCGGCCTACGAGTCGACCATGCGCCATTTCGACCTTGAGGCGTTCGTCGACGACGGGCCGGGCTTAGCGCGCGCGCTCGTCGAGAGCGAGCTGTATGCCGATGCGCGGCCGGCACTGCGCCGCCTCAAACGCTTTCGGCTTGGCGTCGTGGGCGACACAGACGAAGCGGTGCTCGCCGCCGCGGCGGGCAAGCTGCAGGCGCCGCTCGCGGTCCTGATCGCCGCCGAAGAGGTCGGGGCCTACAAGCCAGACC
>JBBQIO010000369.1:0-4739 GCA_038325015.1 Polyangia bacterium | reverse complement strand
GCGTGCAGATAACCGAACGCCCAGTCGCCCGCGACGACGAACGAGACGCTCTTGATGCCCGGCGGCGAAATCCTCGACCGCCGTCCACTCTCCGCGATCCCACACGATGACCGGCCCGGCGCCGTAGTTGTCGGCTGGGATGATCCCCTCGAACGCGCCGTACTCGATCGGATGATCCTCGACGAACACCGCCAGTCGCTTTTCGGCCGGGTCGAACGACGGGCCGCGCGGCACCGCCCACGACAGCAGCACGCCGTTCCACTCGAGGCGCAGGTCCCAATGCAGACGTGTGGCATCGTGCTGATGAACGACGAAGATTCGCCGCGCCGATTTCGCTGTCGATGCCGTCGGCGCCGTCGGCGTGATTGGCTCTTGGCCGAACGGCTCCGGCGTCCGATCGGCGCTGCGCTTGCCTCGATAGCGATCGAGCGATCGGCCGAGGCGCTCCACGGCGCTGGCAGGCGGTTTCGCAGGTTTTCGTGGACGGTCAGCCATCTTGCCTACATGTGAGGAATTGGACGACCTTACTGGCCACTGCTATCTTAGCGTGTAGAAATCACTTCCGAGACGCGACAAGGAGCTTCCATGGCGATGCGTGCGATTGGTACGGGGACGGTTTCGTTCGGCCTGGTGTCGATCCCCGTGAAGCTCTATTCGGCCACCGAAGCGGGCGGGCAGGTGTCATTCAACCTTCTGCATAAGGACTGCGGCTCGCGTCTCAAGCAGCAGTACATTTGCCAAAAAGACGGGCAGATTGTGCCCCGCGACGAGATGGTCAAAGGCTACGAGTTCGCCAAGGATCAGTACGTCACGTTCACGCCCGAAGAGCTCAAGGAGCTCGAGGAAAAGGCCTCGGAGTCGGTCGACATCACCGAGTTCGTGCCGGCGCTGAAGATCGACCCGCTGTACTACGACAAGGCCTATTTTCTCGGTCCCGAGAAGGGCGCGGATAAAGCCTATCGCCTGCTCACTCGGGCGATGCAGGAGAGCGGGCGCGTCGCGCTCGGACGCTATGCTGCGCGGGGCAAGCAATACCTGGTCATGATTCGCCCCGGCGAAGACGGCCGCTTGGTGATGCAGCAGCTGCGTTACGCCGACGAGGTGCGCTCCGCCAAAGACGTACCGGTCGTCGACGGTGAAGTAAAAGAGGGCGAGCTCAAGCTGGCGCTTCAGCTGATCGATCAGATCGCGCACGAGACGTTCGACCCGACGCAATACAAAGACGATGTCCGCGAGCGCGTGCAGGAGCAGATTCAGCAGAAGGTCGAGGGCCAAGAGGTGGCTATCTCACCGGCCGAATCGCCCAAGGCGCAGATCATCGACCTGATGGAGGCGCTCAAGGCCAGCTTGGCCAAGCGCGAGGCGATCGCACCGGTGCCGAGCACGCGCAAGGCGCCCAAGGCGGTCGAAGCGGCGCCCGTCAAGAAAACAAAAAAATCCAGTAAAGACTAATAGGCGATGAATGGTTATTCAGTGGGCGAGGTCGCTGCGCTCCTCGACCTGAGCGAGGTCGAGGTTCGGAACTTTGTGCGGGCGGGCTTTCTCGACCCGGCGCGCGGGCCGCGCGGGCAGCTCGCGTTCAGCTTTCAGGACGTGGTGCTCCTGCGCACCGCCAAGGAGCTCAAGCGGGCGTCGATCTCATCGACGCGTGTACGGCGAGCGCTGATCCGACTCAAGCGGCAGTTGCCGCTGGGACGCGCGCTGTCGTCGCTGTCGATCGCCGCCGAGGGCAACAAGCTGGTCGTCGACGACGGGCGGGGGCGCTGGAACCCGGAGAGCGGCCAGGCGCTGTTCGATTTCGACGTCCGCGATCTAGCGGCGCAGGTCGCTCCCTTGGCGCGTCGCAAGGTGGTCGTGGCGCACGCCGCGGCGGCCGCACAGAGCGCGGCGGATTGGTTCCTGCTGGGGTGCGATCTCGAAGCGTCGCTCCCTGCCGAGGCGCGCGATGCCTACCGGCGGGCGGTCGAGCTCGATCCAGGATTCGCCGAGGCGCACGTCAATCTCGGTCGTCTCCTGCACGAGTCCGACGAGCTCCGTGCCGCAGAAGCGCACTATCGACTCGCGCTCGCGGCGCACCCGGACGACACCACGGCGGCGTTCAATCTGGCGGTCGTCGTCGAAGATCTCGGTCGCCCGGACGACGCGCTCGTGCTCTATGCGCAGACCCTGGCCATCGACTCGACGGTCGCCGACGCGCACTACAACATGGCGCGCCTATACGAGCGCGCCGGAGAGCAGGCCTCGGCCCTGCGCCACCTGGCGGCCTACAAAAAATTGACTCGTTGAGCCTCTAGTCTGAGCCGTGCCGACGGATTAAGATGAGTGCATGCGGCGCCCGCGCGGATATGTAGGGCTCAATCACGAGACCCGCGGCTCGGACATCCTGGCCGTCTAGCGCTCCCTCGAGCAGCTGGTCAAAGAGCGCGCGACCCCGAAAATGCCGGCGCAGATTCTCGGCGCCGAGCAGGTCAAAC
The DNA here is from genome assembly GCA_038325015.1 of Polyangia bacterium. GTDB lineage: Bacteria > Myxococcota_A > Polyangia > Palsa-1104 > Palsa-1104 > JBBQIO01. The sequence continues at coordinate 2,265 of JBBQIO010000369.1, read as the reverse complement.
GGCTGTCCGCGGTCAAGGCGAACGATTGGTATCCCATCGACTGGCTGCTCGCGTTGATGGAGCGCATCGACACCAAGCTGGGGCGTTACGGGCTCATAAAGATGGGCCGCGTGCTGTTCGAGCTGTCGCACGGATCGCGCACCGAAGAGGCGCCCAAGTCGGGCTACGACGTGGTCTATGGCATCGACGACATGTATCACTACGCCAATCGCGGTGAGCACATCGGCGGCTGGAAGGTGCTGCTCTTCGACGACGCGCACGCGGTGCTGGAAAAGAGCACACCGCACCATTGCGCGATGGAGGAGGGGCTATTGGCGCAGGCCTTGGCCTCGGTCGGCGCGCCGGCCGTGGTCACCCAGTCGGCCTGCTTTCGCGAGGGTGCGCCGAGCTGTCGCTTCGAGCTCTTGCCGCGCATGAGCGGCCCGACCTGGAGCGGGGTCGCCGTTTCGACGTCGCGCTCGATCAAAGAGTAGCTCATCGGCGTCAAATGAAGAGCGTCGATGTCGCGATCATCGGCGCCGGCAGTGCGGGGCTCGCCGCCTACCGCGCGGTGCGCGCTGCCGGCAAGAGCGCGGTGGTCATCGATCGCGGGCCGCTCGGCACGACCTGCGCACGCGTCGGCTGCATGCCGTCGAAGCTTCTGATTCGCGCGGCCGAGGTCGCGCACGACGTGGCCGGGGCGGGCGAGCTCGGAATTCGCGTAACGGGCATGCGCGTCGATGGGGCAGCGGTGCTGGCGCGCGTGCGTCGCGAGCGCGATGAGCTCGTCGCTGGGCTGGTGGGCGCGCTCGACGACGTCGAGCTGGTGCTCGGCGAGGCGCGCTTCACCGATCGCGACACCATCGAAATTGGCGAAGCCGGCTCAGCCGGCGGTCGAACGATCACGGCCGGGGCGTTCGTGCTCGCCGTGGGATCGTCGCCCGAGGTGCCTGACGTGCTCGCCTCGGTGCCGGTGTTGACGTCCGACACTCTGTTTGAGGTCGCCGAGCTGCCCGGACGCGTCGCGGTGATTGGCGCCGGTGCGGTGGCACTCGAGCTCGGCCAGGCATTGATGCGGCTCGGCTCGACGGTGACACTGTTCAGTAAAGGACAGAATCTTGGCCACATCACCGACCCCGAGGTGCGCCGTGAGACCCTCTTGCACCTCGGTCTCGACGTGCGCTTCGGCGCCAAGCTCACCCGGGCTGCGAGCGCCGGCGGCGAGATCACGCTGACGGTCGATGAGCAAGAGCACCGGTGCGACGCGGTGCTGGTGGCCGCCGGCCGCGCGCCCAACTTGGCCCGTCTTCAGCTCGAGCGCGCTGGTCTGACACTCCCGCTCCGCCACGACCAAGGTACGCTGCAGTGCGAAAAAATGCCGATTTTCATCGCCGGTGACGCGAGCGGCGACCATCCGGTGCTCCACGAGGCGGCCGACGACGGACACATCGCGGGCCTCAACGCGGCCCGCTTTCCCGATGTGCGCGCTGAGTCGCGGCGCTTTCCGCTGTCGATCGTGTTCACCCATCCGCAGATCGCGCGGGTCGGCGCAGCCCTCGATTCGCTGCACGATCCGGCAATCGGAGAGGCGCGGTTTGCCCGTCAGGGACGCGCACGGATCATGGGCGGGGGGAACAACGTCGGCGTGGTGCGCCTCTACGCAGAGCGAAAAAGCGGCATCCTCCGCGGCGCCGAGCTGTGCGGCCCAGGCGTCGAGCATCTGGCGCACACGCTGGCCTGGGCGCTGTCGCACGAGCCGGTCGCCGCCGATGTTTTGGCCATGCCCTTTTACCATCCGGTGCTCGAAGAGGCACTGCGCACCGCGCTCGAGCAGCTGCCCAAAAATAGCTAAGATTTTCTCTTGAATCCGTAGGCCCACGCAGTCGCGCCGATCAGTCCGGGAACCACGACGACGAGCTGCAGCGCCACGGCGATGGCATCGTTCGACCAGCGGGCGTCGTATTTGAGGCCGTCGACGCCCAGGACGCTGGCCACGGCGGTGACCGCCCAGTTGCCCCAGGCCGAAATCTGACACAGCCACGCGATGCGCCTTTGGCCGCCCTCGCCGAAGTGCACGTATTGCAGGCTGAACGCGAGGCCGAGCAGCCACAATCCACCCAAGAGGCCGTTGAGGTGCGCGGCCAGCGCCAGGTGTGGAATCGGCACCACAATGGTGTGGGTGAGTGCAGCTGCAGACCACAGCCCGGTCCACAGTCCGACCGCGAACAAGAGCGCTCCGGAAAATGCCAGCTGCCGACGAATCGCTTCCATTCGCACCCCCGTGTG
>JBBQIO010000368.1:0-4742 GCA_038325015.1 Polyangia bacterium | reverse complement strand
CGCCGCCGCCGAGCAAAACCGCCTCGTAGCCACGCTCGACCACGGTTCGAGCGATGTGGCGGCTGTGGTCCAGGTTGCGCGACAAAAAGAGGTCGCCGGTGGGAACGATGCGTCCGAGGTCTGAAATCACACGCTTTTCTACGCCGCGGGCTCGACCATTGAGTACGACAGCGACACGGGAGCGGGGGCCGGCTTGTACGAGCATCGGATTTGTGACCTCCGTCGCATCCGAGATGCAGGGAGTGCACCATACTGGTGACGACGGAGTTACGGACTCTTAGCCGCGGTGTGTCGGCGCAGTGCGTCGTAACGGTGGCGGTAAAGTGCGCAATGCGTTACGCACCGGGCAGGATTTTGCCCGGTTGCGGCGGCTAGGCGGCGTCGGTCGACACGCCCATCGCGTGGAACCCTTTGTCGACATAAAGCGTCGTTCCGGTGATGCCGGACGCCAGCGGGCTGCACAAAAACGCAGCCGCATTGCCGACTTCGGTCGCCGTGACGGCTTCGGGCAGGGGCGAGCTGGCCTTGGCGTGGGCAATCATCTTCTCGATCACGCCGATCGCCGATGCCGCACGCGAGGCCCACGGTCCGGCCGAGATCACGTTGACGCGGTGGCCCCACTTGCGCCCGGCTTCGTACGCCAAGAGGCGCGTGTCCGATTCGAGCGCGGCTTTGGCCGATGACATTCCGCCGCCGTAGCCTGGCACGGCGCGCTCGGCCGCAAGATAGCTCAGCGCCACGAAGGATCCGCCGGTGCGCATCAAGGGTCCGAGCCGCTGCACCATCGACGCGTACGAGTAGGCGCTCACGCCGACCGCAGCGAGGTAGCCTTTGCGGCTGGTTTCGAGGAGCGGCTTTTTGACCTCGGGCCCGTTGGCCAGACAGTGAACGACGATGTCGAGGCACTGGTCGCCGAAGTCACTTTGCAGTCGCTTGGCCAAGCCGTCGATCGATACGTCGCCGTGGTCGCGATAACGGCGCGAGGTCGCGAGCTCGGTCGGCAGGTCGGTAGCTAAGTCGAAATCGGCGTCGAGCGGGTAGATGCGCTCGAAATTCATCTTTTCGCCGTTCGAGAGCAGCAGCGCGTCGTCGAATTTTCCGCGCTCCAGCATGGTCGTGAAGATGCCGTAGGCCGGGGGCCAGGTGCCGACCGAGACTGCGGCACCGGCCTCGATGAGCGACTTGGCAATGGCAAAGCCGAAGCCGCCGTCGTCGGCCACTCCGGCGACGAACGCGCGCTTGCCGCGCAGATCAATGGGGAGCATGCGGCAGACTCTACTTCTTGCGGCGATGGCGCGGCAAATCGGCTTCGAGCGCGGCGAGAAAATCGATCGGGCCGGCGTCCGGATGCGACACGACCGGCGCGTCGCCGAGCGTCAAGATGCCGCGGCCGAGGGCGACCAGCGCCTCGCGTGCCGCCGGCGCCGAGCCGAGGGCCGGCATGGCTTCGGGGGTCAGCTGCACCGCGAGGGTCTCGGCCGTCGAGCGGCGCAGATGGCCGCGGCGCAACAGATCTTGCACCGAGTTGAGCAGCGGATCGGTGGCGTATTCGAAACGATCGATCATCTCGAGCACGATGCGAATGACCGCCGGCACATCGAGCCGCGCCGATTCGAGCAGCACCAGTGTGGCCTGGAAATAGTTGAAGATCGGCACCAGCCGCGGGCCGTAGCGATCGAAGCGCGATGGCGGCGAGCGGCGGTCGAGATGGATGAAGATGCGCTCCAAGGAATCGGCGGCGGGGAGCGCTTCGGCGAGCGAGACCGCCCGCTGCGCGTCGTCGTGGTAGACGTTGGCGCGGTGGAGGATCTCCTCCAAGAGGTCACGGCTGACGCGGCCGGCGGTCAAGTCGCCGTACAGAGAATAAATGAAGCCGTCGGCCTCGGCGTCGTCGCCGAAGCAGGTCTCGCGCGTGCTCGCAGGCAGTCCGGCGCGACCGGCCAAGAGCGCGGGCAGCTTGTAGCCGACCTGCTCGCGCATGGCGCGAAATCGCCCAGTCAGCATATTTTGTAAATTTGGCTTAAGAATAAATTCATCGAACTCAACGCCATCCAGCTTGAATTTCTTGACCAGCGTCTTACGCATTTGCCGCGGCGATCCCGAGATGAAGCAGATGCGCGCGCGGCTGCCGGCGCGTAGCTCACGCAATAGCGCCGCCGCCCCGGGCACGGTGCGCTTGTCCTCGGCGCTCTCGAAGGCCGAGCGCAAGAGCTGCTTGAGCGTGTCGAACTCGGTCCGAAGATAGGTCTTGTCGAGGTCCCAGCGGTACACGTGCGCGGGCTGCGGCACGGGCACGGCTTGCCGCAGCGATTCTATGCCGGGAGCAACCGGTGTGCGCTTCACGCCGCGCGGCGGGCGAAGAAGGCGCGCACCGCCTCCTCGATCTGTTTGGGGACCTCGGCGTGGGCCGCCTTGGCCGCGACCTTGATCGCGTTGCCCAGCGCGTGCTCACTCGATCGTCCGTGCGCCTTGATGAAGATGTGGTCGAAGCCGAGCACCGGCGCGCCGCCATACTGCTGCCAGTCGGTGAGCTCTTTGAGTCGCTTGAAGCCGCCGGCGAGCATCATCAATCCGGCGCGCCACAGGAGCTTTTCTTTGTAGGCGTAGCCGGCCAGTCGCACGACCGTCTCCGATACGCCCTCGAGCATCTTGAGCACGACATTGCCGACGAAGCCGCTGCACACAACGACATCGGCGGTGCCGCGCGGAATGTCGATGCCCTCGACGTTGCCGACGAAGTGCAGGCCCTCGATGGTCGACAGCATCCGATGCGCCTCGACGATCTCGGGCGGACCTTTGCCGGCCTCGGCGCCATTGGACAGAAGGGCGACGCGCGGGCGCGGATTTTTGGAGATCCGCTCAGCGTACGCAGAGCCCATGATCGCAAAGGTCACCAGGTCGTCGGCGGTGCAATCGAGCGTCGCGCCGACGTCGAGGATGAGCGAGAAGGGATCGTCCTTTTCGCCGCGGCGAATCTCCGTCGGGTAGACCGAGGCGAGGGCGGCGCGACGCACCCCTTCGAGGCGTCGCCAATGTTGCGCGCAGGCCAGTACCGAGGCGCCAGTGTTGCCGGCCGAGACCAGGGCGTCGGCACGGCCATCGGCGACCAGCTTGGCGGCCACCGCAATGGAGACGCCGGACCGGGTGAGCGCATCGGTGGGCTTTTCGTCCATGCGCACGAAATCGTCGGCGTGGTGCAGCGTGATGCGCTCCGGATCGTGGCGCACGCTGCGCAGCACGTCGCCGATCGTGCGCGCGTCACCGACCAGCACAATCTGCACCCGCGCCGCTTCGAGCGAGAGCTGCGCGGCGGCGCGAACCACGGCGGCGGGTGCGTAGTCACCGCCCATCGCGTCGACTGCTACCGTGACCGTGCGACCGCTCATTGCCGGCTCAACGTAGCACGCCGGCGAGCTTTCCCGCAGCTCGTTAAGGCGCTGCGACTCCGCGCACCTGCAGGTAACGCTGATAGCAGGACAGGAGGCCGCGATCGAGGGGCGGGGCGGCGAGCGCTTCGTCGCTAGAGACCGGAACACCGAGGGCCATCGCCGTGCACACGCCCGGCAGGTAGGTGCGTCGCTCGTAGTGCTGCGGCGGGTAGATGTGCGACACGAAGAATCGATAAAGAGGGCTCATGCGGCCGGCGACCATCGTGAAGCTGCGCACGCCCGGCGCCGAGGAGCGCAAGTCGACGAGCGCGTAGTGCCCGTAGAATGTGACCGGATGCTCCTTCATGAGCCCGTTGAAGCGGGCGCGGTCGGGCGGCGAAAGCGTACGCTCGTCGAGCATCAGCACCGACTTGGGCAGCGTCGCTTTGTAGTGGTCGAGCTCGGCCAAGGACGAGATGTTGTCGAAGTTGCGGTCGAGGTAAAACCACATCTCTTTACGCGCGCCGAGCTGGGCGTATTGGACGATGACGCGTTCGTCGGGGCGAGTCAGCCGGGAGACCTCGCGGGCGAACAAGAGCTTGTCGGCCTCGTTGTTGTAGTTGAGCTCGCCGTGCGTGCCCATGATCACGCGGCTCTCGATCAGATTGGCCCACGCGCGCGGTACTTCGAGCGCCAGGTAGCCGCCGAGCGTCGTCAAAGCCAAGAGTAGGCCGATCCGATGGGCGGTCTCGCCGGCCAGCTCGCCCCACCAGCGCCGGCCCGCCGAGTAGGCCGAATCGACCAGATCGGCGAGCGCCAAACAGAAGAAGCCGGAGTAGAAAAAAACGCGATAAAGGTGGACCGAGGAGCCCTCCGCGAACATGTAAATATAGAGTGTATTCACATAAAGAAAAGTAAGCGGAGCCAGGTCGCGCCGCCGCGCTCGCCCGGTTGCGACCCGCGCCAGCCACAGCGTGAACCACAGCGCGCCGACGATCACCGGCGGCTTACCGTACAGGAGCTGCATCCACGTGGTGTGGCGATCGATCACATAGGGCGGTGACGGCGGCGAGTGGCGAATGCGATAGGAGTCGAGGAACTCGTCCCAGGCGTGCGCATGCCAGGTGAAGTAGAGGTGAAACGCCATCATCAAGACGCAGGCCGCGCCGGTCACCAGCGTGTGCACCCACAGTGCGTTCCAGCGCCTGCCGCCTTGGCCGCCGATGCGCAGCGTCTCGCCCCGCGGAGTCATCGCATAAACCGCCGCGAACACGGCGATGAACGGCCCGATGAAGTAGCACTCCCACATGATCAGCCCGCCCAGCGCGTAGCTCAGCGCCGCTTGCCACAACGCGCGCTTGACGACCGCGGGAT
>JBBQIO010000367.1:0-4746 GCA_038325015.1 Polyangia bacterium | reverse complement strand
ATGCTGCTGCTCGGCGCGGTGATCATCGCCGCGGCCGGAGGCGCGTACATGATGTGGGGTCGCGGCGCGCCGCCCGCGCCGGTTGCACAAGACGCGGTCAAGCCGGCGCCTGAAGTGGCCGTCCCGACGGTGGCCGCGCCGACGACTCCAGCGGCGGTTGCGGGAGATCCACTCAAGCCGAAGGTCGATCCCGTCGTACCGACGCCGCCGGCCCCGGTGGTTGAGCCCGAGCGTTGGGTCGAGCTGTCCTCGACTCCGCTCGGTGCCGAGGTCGACGTCGACGGCAAGAAGGTGGGCAAAACGCCCTACAAGTTTCATCTGACGGACCGCACGGCGGAGCACAAGGTCGAGCTGCACCACGCCGGCTTCGTCGCCCAGACGCGAAACGTTGTGCCCAGCGATGCTTTTGCGATGCGCGACGGCAAAGAGGTGCTGACGCTGGCGGTGCCGATGGAGGCCGAGGTCAGGACGCCCAAGCACCACAACGGGCGGGATACGCACGCACACACCGTCGACACCCACAAGACTCCCCTGCCCGCGCTGCCGACGACACCACCGCCGGACAAGCCAGCGACGGCGGGCGACGGAGACAAGCCGTCGACTGAGGCCGCCAAGCCTGAGACCGACAAGCCGCAGCCAGACAAGAGTGTCACGAAAGATGAGCCTGGGGACAAGACAGACAAAACAGAAAAAGTCGACAAAACCGAAAAGCCGATGAAACCGAAAAATGAAGAAAAATCGGAAAAGCCGACCGAAGGCGACAACAAGATCAAGACGCCCGGCTGGGCCAAAGACAAGGCCGGCGACGACGCACCCGCTACGGATAAGACGCCTTAGGGCGAGGGCGAGTGGTCATTGCGCCCGATTGTCGTTCTTGGCGCGCTGCTCGGCTGGGGGCTCGCCGGATGTAATGCGGCGCCCGCGCCGGCACGCACAGTAGAGCCGCCGACCGCTCCACCGTCGGTCACGCCGACCGTCACCACCCCAGTGGCGCCGCCGCGCTTCGTCCCGGCCGATATTCCGCGGATCGACGTGCATACACACATCTCGCCGGGCGCGCTGCCGCAGGCCATCGAGCTGCTCGGGCGCCATCACATCGACCGCTTCGTCAATCTTTCCGGCGGCTCGCCCGGCGGCGACGGACTGGAGGACACGCTGGGCGAGGCCAAACAATTCGGCCACGCACTCGTGTTCGTCAATCCGGACTTTCGCGAAATCAAACGCGGCCCGGGATACGGCCGTCGGATCGCGGCGAAGATCGCGCGCGGAGCGGACCTCGGCGCCCGCGGCGTCAAGATCGCCAAGGGGCTCGGACTCGGCTACACCGATGCGCGTGGACAGCTGGTGGCCGTCGACGATCGCGGACTCGACCCCCTGTTTGCGGAAGCCGGCAAGCTCGGCCTTCCGGTGCTCATCCACACCGGCGACCCCAAAGCGTTCTGGCGCCCGCCGACGCCGGACAACGAGCGCTACGACGAGCTACGCACCCATCCGCGCTGGAGCTTTTTCGGCGCCCCCGTGTCGTGGGACGATCTGTACGCGCAGTTCGAACGGCGCGTCGCGCGCCATCCGCACACGATCTTCATCGGTGCTCACTTCGGCAACGATCCGGAGGACCCGGCGCGCGTTGCTGAAATGCTGCGTCGCCATAAAAATCTATACGTCGACACCGCAGCGCGGGTCCCGGAGATCGGCCGCGTCGATGCCAACCACGATGCGCCGCGAATGCGCGCGATGCTCATCCAATTTGCCGACCGGGTCCTGTTCGGCACCGATTTCGGGATTGGCACGGGGCCCAACGAAATGATGTTCGGTTCGACCGGCGAGGCGCCGCCGACGAGGGACGACGAGGAGCGCTTCTTCGACTCGACCTGGCGCTGGTTCGAGACCGACGAGGCGCACATCCCGACGCCGACGCCGATTCAGGGCCGTTGGACGGTCGACGGCGTGGCGTTGCCGCACGAGGTGCTGGAAAAGATCTACCACGGCAACGTCGAACGCTTACTTCACCTCAAGCCGTAATCCTTCGATCGTCGGCTGACACATCGATCACAGCGATCAGATTCGATCCAGTTGATCCGCGGCAGCGGTGGTAAACAGATCGCAGCCATGGCTCCCGTCCTCACCTTCGTCGGCGGCACGCTGGAGCTGCGCGATCTGCCCGCGGCGGCCACGCTGCCTCTGGCTTGGCAATGGGATGCGCGCGCGTCCTGCCATCGTGCGCCGGCGCTGGCCTATGCCGAAACCATGCGGGCGCTGCATCGCGGGGGCGTCGTCATCGAGGATCGCGCCCGTCGCTACGCCGCTCTGCCGGGCGGCGCGCTGGCGCATCGCGAGCCGCGCTTTTATCAAAAAGAGGCGACCGCGGCGTGGCTGGCTGCGCAGGGCCGCGGCGTCGTCGTTTTGCCGACCGGTGCCGGCAAGACCCATGTCGCGTGCATGGCGATTGAAGCCAAGCGCCGCGCCACGCTGATCGTCGCCCCGACGCTGGATCTGGTCCGACAGTGGTACGACGTGTTGCGCGCGACGTTCGGTGGGCCGGTTGGAATCGTCGGCGGCGGCCATCACGACGTGCACCCCCTGACCGTCACCACCTACGACTCGGCGCACATGCAGATGGAGCATCTAGGTGCGCGCTTCGGTCTCATTGTCTTCGACGAATGCCACCACCTGCCGGGCGCGGTCTACTCGCTCAGTGCGCGCTTGTGCTTGGCCCCTTTTCGACTCGGGCTGACGGCGACCCCCGAACGCAGCGACGGGCGCGAAGCCGAGCTCGGCGAGTTGATTGGCCCCACGGTCTATCGCAAAGACATCGTAGAGCTGTCCGGCGATTTTTTGGCCGAGTACGAAACCGAACGCGTCAGCGTCGAGCTGACGTCTGACGAGCGGCTCGAATACGCGGCTGAGCGCGCGCTCTATCGCGATTTCGTCGAGGGCAACGGCATCCGCATGAGCAGCCCCGACGGCTGGCAGGAGTTCGTCATGCGTGCGGCGCGCTCGGCCGAAGGGCAGCGCGCGATGCGCGGCTTTCGACGCCAGCGGCAGCTTGCGCTGTGCGCCAGCGCCAAGATGGCCTACGCCGAGCACCTGCTCGACCAGCATCGACGCGACCGCACGCTCGTGTTCACGCAAGACAACGCCACCTGCTACGAAGTGTCGCGCCGCTTCTTGGTGCCGGCCATCACGCATCAAACGCGCGTGCGCGAGCGCAGCGAAATCCTGTCGCGCCTTGGCGAGGGCCGCTATCGCGCGGTCGTGACTTCCAAGGTGCTTAACGAAGGCGTCGACATCCCCGAAGCCAATGTCGCGATCGTTCTGTCCGGTTCCGGTTCGGTGCGCGAGCATGTGCAACGGCTGGGTCGCATTTTGCGCAAGAGCGGCGACAAGCGCGCGCGTCTGTACGAGCTGGTCACCGCCGACACCGGCGAAGGCTTCACCTCCAGCCGTCGGAGAGAGCACGTTGCGTACCGCTAAGCGAGCCGCATGCTGACGGCTGATCTGGTCCGCGCGCGGGTGCGTGACGGCGTGCTCGAGATCATCGCGCTGGACGCTGCGGCGCGACGTCGCGCCGAGACCATGGCCGGTGAGCTCTTGGCCGCCGCCGCGGCCCACGTCGGGCGCGCGCGCGAAGATCTCATCGCCGCGTTCGGCGCCGTGCAGATGGGTCCGCGCGATCGGCGGCTGCATGGCGGCTTGCGCAAGCTGGTCGAAGACCGATGCGTGTTCGATGCCGAGCCTGCCGTCGTTCCCGAAGAGCTGCGCAGCGAGCTGTTCCTGCGCGCCAGCGCAGCGCGGTTGGAGGAGCGTCCGCTGGATGTAGATCCCTCCCTCGACGCGCTGGCCAAGCGCCGCTTCGATCGCGCCGGTCTCATTGCCGAGGCCGCGGCCGCGCACGGGCTGACGCCTGAAGCGGTCGAGCTCAACCTGTACGCCGATCTGCGCGGCGCGCATCGCTTGCAGCAGGCCCCGCCGGCCACCGCGGCCGCGCTGGTCGACGAATATCAGCTCGGCCAGGCGCAGGCAGTGCTGCTTCGCGCAGTGCGCGTCGAGGTCGATTTCTCCTTTCGGTCGGCCGCCGCCTGCCGCAGCTTTTTTCACAAACTGAAATTTTTGCGGCTTCTTTATACGTTGAGCGAAGGCGAAGACGGCGCTTACCACCTGTCGATCGACGGCCCTTATTCGCTGTTCGAATCGGTGACCCGCTACGGTCTGCAACTCGCGCTGCTCTTGCCGGCGCTGCGCGCGTGCGATCAAATGCGACTCGACGCCGACATCCGTTGGGGCGTCGATCGCACAGCGCTACGCTTTCGCTACGAGCACCAGAGCGACGGCAGCGCGCGAAAATCGACGCGCGCCAAGGCGCAGTTGCCCGACGAGGTCGCTCGCCTTTTAACTGCGCTCGAGAGCGCCGAGACACCGTGGCGCGCTCGGCCGGCGACCACGCTCCTCAATCTGCCCGGTGTCGGCTTATGCGTGCCCGACGTGACCTTCGCGCACGACGAGACGGGCGTCGAGGTGCATCTGGAAGTGATGGGGCACTGGAGTCGGCAGGCGGTCTGGAAGCGCGTGGAGCTGGTCGAACGCGGGCTGCCCGATCGGGTGCTGTTCGCCGTTTCCGAGCACCTGCGCGTCAGCGAAGAGGCGCTCGACGGTGCGCAATCGAGCGCACTGTACGTCTACAAGCGAGCGCTGCACCCGCGCACCATCCTGGACAAGATCGCGGCGCTCGCGAGGACGGACGCTACT
>JBBQIO010000366.1:0-4752 GCA_038325015.1 Polyangia bacterium | reverse complement strand
CGGCATCGTGACCGTGGCGGTGGCGCCGCTCGAGACCGACGCGCGGCCCTTCGTGCACGACCTGCGCTGCACGACCAACTGGCATTCGCCCAACCACAAAGTGCCGATGGCTCTGCGCCATGTACTGCCCGGCGACGCGCTCGATGCCCACGTGCAGCTCTACTCCTCGACGGCGACGCCCGTGTTGATGAAGGCGCTCTTTGCCGACGGTCGCTCGGCCAGCCTGACCATCACCGATCACGCCGATCAGACAGCGTTCCCCACGTTGATGGCTCTGGCCTTCGGACGCTCGGACCATGTGCTCCGCGACGACGTCGGCTCCCACGGGTTCGTCGGTCATCACCTGCGCATGACCAAATCGCTGTTCGCGCACGGCGGCGATCGCATGCAGCTCGAAAGCCCGCTGATGGTCGCTCTGGCCGACGTTTTGGCGTCGTTCGACTGGGAGATCATTCCGCACAGCGCCACGCCCAATCCCGACGAGCGGTCGGTCACGGCGAGTGCGCTCGCGCTGTTCGCCCGTTGGCACGCGCGCACGTTCATCGATCATCAACCGGAGACCAACTGCGAAGGATTCGGCAACCGCGGCTTCGAAGCCGGCGGCCGCTACGGTATCGCCGACCTTTTGGCCAGCGCCGGCTACCAGTACATCTGGGCCGAACGGGATGCGCCACCGACCGAGCTCAACCTGTTGATGCCAGGGCGGCTCGATCAGCGCGCGCCTGTCTTGTGGCCTCTGGGGCGACTGCGACCCGCCACGCCGAGCTCGTTCTGGATGTGGCGGGCGAGCTGGTTTTTCATCGACGCCGCGCGCTTCTACAAGCTGCTGGGAGCGGCCCCGCTCGACCTTTTGGAGAAGGAGCGCGGCATCGCTATTTTGCACACCTATCTCGAATCGTTCCACCCGACGCACCGCCTGTATGGGCGCAACAATCTGCTCGATCCGGCGGGAGGCCAGGCGCCGGGTGCGCGCGGCTTGATCGCGCTCGACGGGCGCTTCGAGCGACTGCTCGACGGGCTGGCCGAGCGACAGGCACGTGGCACGCTGTGGGTGCCGACACTCGGCGAGCTAGCGGATCGCCTGCGGCAGGTAGCGGCAATCCGCGTTCGCTGCCGTGAGAAAGGTGCATGCACAGTGCACACCGATGCTGCCGTCTCCGGCGCGACGTTCATCATCCCGGGAGCCGTCGACGTCCATTGGGCCGGCCACGCGCCGCGCGGGATGGATCACCGCGCCGGCGAGACTCGCTTCTGGGACGACCTACCTGCCGGTGATACGAAGATCGAGCTAAAGAGCGCTCGGTGACAGCGCCCGCCCCTCGCCCACATCGAGAATCCACAGCCGCCCGGGATCGATCGCGTGGCTCCGGCAAAACTCCCGCATGCGCGCCGGTGGCTCGGCGAGCGGCTCGTCGGTCAGACGAAACGTGCCCCAGTGCATCGCGACCAAGGTCCGCGCGCCGAGGTCCAGAAATGCACGCCCGGCGTCCTCCGGGTTCATGTGCTGCGGCTCCATGAACCAGCGCGGTGCATAGGCGCCGATCGGCAGCATCGCCCAATCGATCGTCGGCAGCCGCCCCGCGATCTCGGCGAAGCCGTTGAAATAGGCCGTGTCGCCGGAGTGATAGGCGACGCCCTGTGGCGACATGATATGAAAGCCGCCCCACAGCGCGTCGTTGCGCGTCCACGGCATGCGCATCGACCAGTGACGCGCCGGCACGAAGGTCACGCGCAGGTCGCCGACGTCGTGGCTCTGCCACCAGTCGAGCTCGACGACGTTGGGCAGGCCCGCCGAACGCAGTAGCGACGCGCCACCGATGCCACAAATGTAAAGAGCCGTGGGGCCAATCCGCCGCAGCGTCGGCAGATCGAGATGGTCGTAGTGGTTGTGGCTGATCGTCACGACGTCGATCGCTGGCAGCGCGTCGAACGCAACGCCCGGTGCAGTCAGCCGCGCGACCGCGCCGCCCAGCCGATTGGACCAAACCGGATCGGTCGCTACGACCAGCCCACCGAGCCGGAGCACGAAGCTAGCGTGGCCAATCCAGGTCAGCGAGGGCGACTCGGAGCGCACCAGCGCGCCGTCATTTTCCCGTCGCGGCGTCGTGAAGCGGGGCTGCTCAAACCGGTCACCGAACAGCTTCCAGCGCAGGATGTCCGCGGGCCCACGCTCGGGCTGCGTCGCTCTTTGGTCGAAGCGTCCCAACGCTTACGCCTTTTTGTCGACGACGATCGCGGCGCGCAGGCTCTGCGTGATCCAGCTGTTGCCGCCCACCACCGTGCCGCGACCGATGACCGTGTTGCCGCCCAGGATGGTGGCGTTGGCGTAGATGACGACGTCGTCCTCGATGGTCGGATGGCGCTTTTGATGGCGCAGCTTGGCGACCTCGTCCGCGGTGAGCGAGAGCGCACCCAGGGTCACGCCCTGATAAAGACGGACGCGCGCGCCAATGATGGTGGTCTCGCCGATCACCACGCCAGTCCCGTGGTCGATGAAGAACGAGTCGCCGATCTCGGCGCCGGGGTGGATGTCGATGCCGGTCGCCGAATGGGCCAGCTCGGCCATCATGCGCGGCACAATCACCGCGCCGAGCTCGCGCAGTCTATGGGCCACACGATAGACGAACACGGCCGTGACCCCAGGGTAGGAGAAGACCACCTCGTCGGTGCCAGTGGCCGCCGGGTCGCCCTCGTACGCCGCGCGCACATCGAGCAGGAGCTTTTGCCGCAGCGCCGGCAACGACGCGCACAGCCGAGTGGTGATCTGATCGGCCGCCTCGGCACACGCGCCACAGTCGCCACCCTGCACCCGACAGCGATGGTGCAGCCCGGCGAACACCTGCTCGCCCAGTCGGAGGCGTACCTGTGCCAGCCGCGCTTCGACCTCGACCTGTGCACCCTCACTGCGCCGACTGGCGGCCATCGACCGGCTCGCCCCGAAACCCGCGCCAAAGCCGGGGAAGATGAGCTCACGCAGGTCATCGAGGACGAAGGCCAGCTCCCCCGGCGACGGCAGCTCGTGACCGAGCTCGGAGTGGAACGGCGAATCCTCACCGCGATAGCTGGCGACGAGCTCCGCGGCGACGCGGCCGAGCACGCTGCTTCCGTCTGCTTCCGACATGGAGGTCAGTCTAGCAGCGCCATCGACGCTCGAAAGGATCGATCTGATTGACCGAGTTAGAGCGGGCTTCACTTGCGTTGACCTTCGCCAGGCCGGCTGCGGGCCTCGTCTACTGCGTTGCTCATCAGTCAGTTGTCGACGGACAGCTTCCCTCCTCGCGCCTGGTAGCCGAGGCTCCTCGCGCGACCGGGCTCGATCAACCCAAGTGAAGCCCGCTCTATGTCACCCGCCCTGAGCTGTGGTCCGAACGTCAGTGCGATCCGTTTTGCCGACGGGCGGCGGCCCGAGCGTGCAGGTGTTCCAGTGCGTGCGCCGCCAACGCGCGGACTTTAGGAAAGTCGTGGCCCGAGGCGACCAGCTCCAGATAGGCTGCCGCTTCGTCGCCGCCGATCGCAGCCAGTGCGTCGACCAGGGGCACCAACTCCATCAGATCGTCGAAGTGGACGCGGGCGATGAGTGGCTTGACCGCGCGCGGATCGCCGATCTCGGCCAGGGCACCGATGCTGCGCGAGACGATCGCCGGCTCGGGCCGCTTGAGGAGGCTGATGAGAGTGGGGACCGCCTCGCGATCGCGGCGCTCCGAGACCAGGACGAAGGCTTCGGCCTGCAGATCCGAATCTGGTCCGTCGAGGGCGTACAAGATCGTCGACTCGTCGGCGTGCGCCAGCTGCACGCGAGCGCCCAGGCCGCGCATGAGATCGGCGACCGCGCGAGCGACATGCGCGCGGACCAGCGCATCGTCGGCTTTCTGGCCGGGCGCCAGCTCGTGCTCGGCCACCGCCTGATCGACGAACGGCGGACGCTTGGGCGACTCGACGGCGGGCAAAAGGCGCGCGCTCACTTCGGACGCCAGCACATTTTTGCCGTCGCGCTCCTCGAGCGTCGTGCGAATTGAAACCGTCAGACGATAGGTCTCGTCGCCGACCGCGCCGCGCCTCAACGGCAGCGTCTTGGCCAATGGGGCGATGGCCAGCTTCTCCAGGGCCGGCAGATCAAGGCGATTGGTATCGTCGCGGTCGACGATCCGGACATCACTCAGGCACGGACCGGCCGCGCGCGGCGTGCATCCCCACTGCACGGCCAAAACAGTGGCGGCCATGACCACCGATTTCATACCCAGCTGCATCGACTCGAGATCGTAGCCGCAGTTAACGGCGGCCGCCGGCCTCGGCCCAGGCCATCGTGTCAGCGTCGGGAACATTGCGCGACAGCGCCGCCAGGCAGATGCGTTCGATCACCTCGGCATACTCCAGCCCCGCGAACGACGCCGCGCGCGCGAAGCCGGCGCCGGCCGACAGGTCGCAGTTCGGGTTGACGTCGATGACGTAGGGCTCGCCCTCCGCCGTCAGCCGCAGATCGACGCGCGCATAGTCCCTGAGGCCGAGGGCCGCGGCCGCGCGCAGCGCGACGTCGTGGCAGCGCGCCACCGTCGATTCGCACAACCCCTGGGCGCGGGTCGGCCGGGTGCCGGTGTACTCGACCGAGCCGCGATTCCACTTGCCCTCGTAGGTCACGATGCGCGGCAGATGAGTCGGCAGCGTCGAGAAATCGATCTCATGCATGGGCAGCGGCAGGAGCGGGCTGCCGAGCAGCGAGACATAGAGCTCGCGGCCGGCGACGAACTCTTCGAC
>JBBQIO010000365.1:0-4754 GCA_038325015.1 Polyangia bacterium | reverse complement strand
GACCCGCGGATCACGCGCATCGGCCGCTTTTTGCGGCGCACGCGGCTTGACGAGCTGCCGCAGTTTTGGAACGTGCTGCGCGGCGAGATGAGCATTGTCGGTCCCCGCCCGGAGCGGCCCGAGTTGCTGCAGAACTTGGCGGCGGCGATCCCGTTTTTCGAGGAGCGCATGCGCAACGTTAAGCCGGGTATCACCGGGTTGGCCCAGATCTCGCTCGGCTACACCGGTCGGCCTGGCGAAGATTCCGAGGTGCAGCGCTTTCGCGACGCGCTCACCAACCCGTGGCAGCTGGAGGGTGCCGAGGGCGCCGAAGCCGACGACATGCGAATCAAGATGCTGTTCGATCTGTCGTACTGCGCGCGGCTGGAAAAATTCTCGTCGTTCCTGCCCACCGAGCTGAGCGTCCTCGTGCGCACGCCGCTGGTGATGTTGCGCGGCCTGGGACGCTAGATTTTGCTACCTGTATAGAGCTGAATCGCGATCAGCAGCGCCAGGTCGACGCCGACGAGAATCAGCGCCTCTTTGATCTTGAGCTCGACACGGAAGCTGGGATCATGAGCGCGCGTCGCGCCGGCCAGCGCGCCGGTGAGCGCGAGAAACATCCACAGCATCTCCGAGTAGCAGAACGACAAAAAGAAGATGCCCACGATCATGCCGACCGTGCTGGCCAAGAACGCGAGCGCCCAGGTGCGTGCGACGCGGGCTTCGGGGAATCGCACAACATCGCCGAAGCGCCGCAAGATCGAGACCGGCACCTTGAGCGCGACGTAGAGCAGCACGCTGAACAGGAACATGCCGGGGAAGCCCAGCTCGGCCGCCGATAGGACGTAGGAGTTGTGCGCGGTCAGATAGTGGTGCTCGCCGAAGTGGCCCTGTCCGACGCCGATGAGCGGGTAGGCGCGAAACATCTGGATGCCTTCGTACCAGCACTCGAGGCGCTCCAGCGACGACGATTCGGCCTCTTCCCCCTGCCTTCCGCCGAACAGCAAGATGGGCAGCGCGAATAGCGCGCCCAGGACCAAGCCACGCCATCCCAGACTGCGAACGAAATAGATCCCGAGGACCGACAGCAGCACGAGCTGACCGCCGCGCGATTCGGTGAAGACGATGCACAGGCCGATCAGCCCAACAGAGACGAGCAAAAGTAGGATGCGTCCGACCGAGCGCTTGCGGCCGACGAGGGCGAACGCAAACGGCAGTGCCACGCCGATCATCAGCGAGAGCTCGTTGGGATCGTGCATGCGGCCGACATAGCGAACCCGACCGGCCACCGAGCTCGTGCCCCACAGCCCCTCGTGCTCGCAGGCGTACTCGGCGCCCGGTTCGCCGTCGGCTTCGCACTCGTGATAGCTCTCGCACGGGCGGCCATCGAAGACGCCCGACTCGTCGCCGGCGCGTGGATCGAGCACCATGCAATGCTTCGCAGAGAATCCCTGGTGCACACCGACGAACGAGCAGAACAGCGCCAAAAACAGCATGGCAGCGCATACCGTTTCGAGCGCGCGGAAACGCTGGATGCCATGGGCGAGCAGGAAATAGACCGTGAACGAAACGGCGCTGGTGAACAGCATCTCGGGCGTCGATTGGGCGTCGCGAACGAGCACCGTCATCGTCGCCCACGTGAAGAAAATGACCGCCCATCCTAGATGCGGCGCGAGCTCCAGCCGCAGCTTGCGGCGGTGCAGATCGACGACGAAGCCGAATATCGTCAGCCCCAAAAAAGCATAGAGAAAAGGGATCCCGCGCAGTACAGGGAAAAGCTCAGCAGGATGTAAGTAAAGGAACGACGCTAGGAGAATGAGGCCCGGAGTGACAAACATGATCGAACCGACCTATGCTCCGGCGCTCTTCGCCACAGCCGACTCGATCGTGAAACCCAAAGGAGCCATACGCGTGAACCGCCCGCAAGTAGTGCTGCTATCGCTGATCGCTCCGCTCTCGGCAGTCTTCCTGGTGCTCGGCGTGGCCAGTGGATGCTCCGAGGTAACGTACGACTATAGCAAGGAAGTCGATCCCAGGAATCGCGAGTTCGTCATCGGTGTTGCCGACGTGGTGCGCATCAATGTGTGGAAAAACCCGGAGCTGTCGACCGAGGCCACCGTGCGGCCGGACGGGACGGTCACCATGCCGCTGATCGGCGATCTGTCGGCCGCAGGGCGCACACCGACGCTGCTGCGCCAAGAGGTGACGCGTCGCCTCGCCGAGTTCATCAAGGACGAGAACGCAACGGTCACGGTCGCTGTGACGGCGATCAACAGCTACCGTTATACGGTGAGCGGCAACTTCGAGCACCCGGGCACCTTTTCGTCCAAGTACTACGTGACCGTCACCGAGGCGGCGGCGATGGCGGGCGGGCTCAACAAGTACGCCAATCCGAAGCGCGTGATTATCCTGCGACCGCAGCAGGCACCGGTCGTGGAGCCCACCGCCGCTCGGCCTGCGACGCAAGCGCTGCGCCGCATTCCGCTCGATTTCGAGGCCGTGGCCAGTGGCCGCCGACCCGACGGCAATCTCGTCTTGGTGGCCGGCGACACGCTGCTCGCCGAATAGCGTTATTTTTCCGCGACGATGATCGGCTGCTTGCCGCTGGCGCTGGTCGGGATTTCGCGCACCTCGTCGATCCGGACTGGCAGCCCTTTGCAATAGGTCGTCACCGTGCGGGTGATATGCGCACGATCCGAATCGCTGAGCGGACGCGCCAGCACTAGGCGCAGCGTGATCGACCGGTCGCGGTGCTGCACGACTTGATAGCGCCGCACCGCCTCGGCCAGCGCGACGAACATGATGAGAAACGTGGTGCCCGCGATGCGCGCACCCTCCCCGTCGATGAGCACATCGGTGATCCGCCCCTGCACCGCGGCGATACGCGGCAACGCCCGACCGCAGCGACAGCGACGTTGGGGACCGGCCTCGGCCAGATCGCCGTTGGCGTAGCGGATGAACGGCATGCCGAAATTGTGCAGATCCGTCACCACGACCTCGCCGACCTCCCCCGGCTGAGCAGCGCGCTCGGTGCCATTTTGCCGCACCACCAGCTCGAGCACGATGTTCTCGGTCGGTACGTGCAGCCCCTCGTGCGCCTCGCATTCGGAGGCCAGAAGCATGGTCTCGCGACTGCCGTACGTCTCGAACACCGGGCCGAAGGCGCGCTCGATAACCTCGCGATCGCCGGGCAAGAGCGGCTCGGCACCGACGATGACTGGCAGCTCGCCCCAACGTCGCATGCCCGATGCGACGACGTAGCGCGCCAGATCGGCGACCGCCTGCGCGTAGGCCACGAGGACGCGCGGCCGGGTCTGTACCAGCGTCGCGATCGCCGCGCTCATCGATTGCTCGGAGCGGACG
The DNA here is from genome assembly GCA_038325015.1 of Polyangia bacterium. Classification (GTDB taxonomy): domain Bacteria; phylum Myxococcota_A; class Polyangia; order Palsa-1104; family Palsa-1104; genus JBBQIO01. The sequence goes on along the minus strand of JBBQIO010000365.1, from coordinate 1,409 downwards.
CTGCAATTGAAGTAGGTCTCGCGCTTGAGGCCGCGATCGAGGCCGGTTTTGACGCGTGTGCTCCACGACGGTTTGGCGGCGCCCGCGCCCCAGTAAGAGAGCGTGCGCATTCCCAGGCGATAGCCGCTCCAGCCGTAGCCGCGCAGCTTGACCGCTTGTCGCCAGTGCTCGGACGCGATGTCGTAGCCGAACGAGAGCGGCTGTCCGCCGGTTCCGGAGGTCTGCTTGCGGATGCTCGGCAACAGCGTCGTTGTCGACTCGCGCTGTGCGCCGCAGTCGCGCGCCTCGGCGCGGCTCAAGATCGGCAGACGCGCCAGATCCTCGACGCTGCGTAGGTCACGCGGCCGCAACCCGACGGCGTCCATGCGCGCCCGATACCACGGGATGTGCGCGTGCGTGTGATCGAGGAGGCGTCGCAAGGCGCCAATCTGAAACGCCGCCAGCTCGTCGGCCGAGCGCCACTGCGATTGCTCCAGCCAGTGCCACAGGAGCGGCGTTTGTCGCCGCCGCACGACGCCCTCCCAGCCCGGGTAGAGCAGCCGCTCGAACATGACCTGATAGGGGTCGTCCCTCACTTGTTGGCCTGCGCAATCGGCGGCGGGGACAGGAGATAATCCCGGTGCATGTAGGGATCGCCGTCGCGACCGTCCATCGCGGCGGCGGCGACGTTGTACATCTCGCGTGCGGTCACGTAGTGCAGCTTGAACGAGGTCCCGTCGTTGTAGCGCGCCAGCGCCCGATGGAGCGCGCGGCCTCCATCGCCGAGCAGCGAGCGCGCCTGTGCTTCCGGTGCGCCGTGCGTGTGCACCTTGACGAAGATCCACTCGGGTCGGCCGGCGACGTGGACGTTCTGCGCGATCCAGGTCGCGACGCGGCTGTCATCGCCGGGATCGTCGGCGGTAATGGCCGCGCTTTCGATGCGCACACCGAATCTTCCGCGCCGCTTGGCCAGCGCCACCGGGCCCTCGATCATCAATACGCGGTCGCGCAGGCGGGTGCCGACCGCGGCGGGTTGGCCCGTGTCGTAGGCGCGTTTGCGCTCCAGCGCGCCGGTCGGCCAGTAGATGCGGTTGACGATGTTCGGCTGGCATTCGTCGGGCGCTGACGGGAACGTGAAGTCGGCGAAGCAGCCGGTGGCGAAAAGTAGTGGCAGCTCGTCGTCGACGCCGCACCAACGTCCATCGGCGCGCGCATTCGCCAGGCACCAATTGCCGTGAATGAACGCGTAGCGCAGGCGTCCGTCGGCATCGCGGCTCAGGTGACCGTGCGCGGCGTAGCTCGCCAGATAGCGATCGATATCGGCGCGCAGGTTGTCGTGCGTGTCGCGGTCGTGGTGTAAGTGCAGCTCCACTTCACCGAAGCCGGCGTGGGCCAGCCTCGCCAATCGGTCGAGGTAGGACGGCGCGTAT
>JBBQIO010000364.1:0-4757 GCA_038325015.1 Polyangia bacterium | reverse complement strand
GAGGCGGTGCTCGAACTGTGGTCGCTCGCCGAGGAGGCCGAGGCTGGTCGGCAGCGACGATACCTGCGCGAGATTCTGGAGATTGATCCGAGCAACGCGCGCGCCGCCAATCTGCTCGGCGTGGCGGGCGATGCGCACCTGCCCGGCGACGACGATCAGACCGGACAAATCGGTTTCGAGGACGACGACGATCAGATGCAGGAGCTGTCGTCCGAAGATTTCGATGTGGCGGAGCCGTCAGGCGCGCGGCCGTATAGCGACCTCGGCGAGGACGACAACCTGATTCCAGTCGTGGTCGAGCCGCTGGGTGGCGCGACGGATGACGATCTTTTGTCCGAGCCGAGCGGCGTCGAGGATCGCTTTGGTTTCGGCGACGAAGAGCCATCTGCGCCGACGGCCTCGATGTTGCCCAAAGGGCAGCGCGCCAAGGACGACGAAGTCGATCTGCACACCCGCGCCGATGATCGGTTCGGTCGGATGGGGCCACCGCCGGAAGATCCTCTGACCGATTCGCACGATGATGCCCTGTTGGTGGCCACACCGGTGCCGGCCGCGCCCAAGCCGCAGCGGGCGCGTGAAGCCAGCGCGCCGGCCCGTCTACCGGATCCGCCCGAGCGTCAGGAGTCGTCGCTCGAAGATGATCTCGACGAGACCGATTTCTTCATTCAGCAGAGTTTGTTCGATGAAGCCCGCACGATGCTCGAAAGCCTGTCGGCGCGCTATCCGGGCCACCCTTTGGTCGCGGCCAAGCTGCGCGATCTCGATGCGCACGAGCACGACGTTCGGCCCGAGGCTGAGTCACTGTCGCCGGCACTGTCGCCGACGGGGGCGGACGAGCATGCGAAGCAGCTGGCCGCCGAGCCGCCGGATGAGCTGCCGGGTCACATCGAGCCGGCGACCAACGTGGCCCAAGAGCCGTTCGAGATCACCCGCCGCGGAGTCATCGAAAAGGGCGTCACCGCCGAAGATTTCGAAACCCACTACGACCTAGGCATCGCCTACAAAGAGATGGGCCTACTCGAGGATGCGATCGCCGAGTTCAAGGCGGTTATGCGCGATCCGCCGCGCGAGGTGCAGTGCCACTTGATGATCGGCCTGTGCTTCTTGGAAAAAGGGCAGCAGGGCGAGGCGATCGCGCAATTCAAAAAGGGGCTGTACGTCGAGGGGATCACCGATCGCGAGACGCTGTCGCTCTATTTCGAGCTCGGACAGGGCTACGAGCGCATGGGCGATCCGCGCGAGGCGCTCTACTACTACGAGAAGGTCACCAAGCGCGACCCGCGCTTTCGCAACGTCGAGCGTTACATCGCGGCGCTGCGCGGTGGCCCACCCGTACAGCCGGCGACGGCGTCGGGCGGCGAAGACATGGACTCGGTGTTTGACGGGCTCGTCGACGACTGATCAAAGGCCCGCTGTCAGGCGTCGGCGTGGGCCAGCGCTTGGTCCAGATCGCCGATTAGGTCTTCGACGTGCTCGATGCCCACGCTGGCTCGCACTAACCCGTCGCTGATGCCCAAACGCTGACGGATCGCAGGCGGGATCGAGGCGTGGGTCATGATCGCCGGGTGCTCGATCAGCGACTCGACGCCGCCTAGGCTCTCGGCGCAGGCAAAGATCCGCGTCGCCGAAAGCATGAGCCGCGCGCGCTCCAGTGCGGATCGCTTGGCCCCCGGCTTGAGGATAAAGGAGATCATACCGCCCGGCCCGCGCATCTGCCGAGCGGCGAGCTCGGCCTGCGGATGCGACGCCAGCCCGGGATAGATGACCTTTTCGACGGCCGGGTGCGCCTCCAACCAGTCGGCGACGCGCCGCGCATTTTCGACGTGGCGTTGCATGCGAACGGCGAGTGTCTTGGTGCCGCGCGCGACCAAGAAGCAGTCCATCGGCGACGGAATGGCCCCGATCGCGTTCTGCAAAAAGCCGAGCCGCTCGGCGACTTCGTCGTCGCGGGTGACGACCATGCCGCCGACCACGTCCGCGTGGCCGTTGAGGTACTTGGTCGTCGAGTGCACGACGATCGTCGCGCCTAGGTCCAGTGGTCTTTGCAAAATAGGCGTTAAGAACGTATTGTCTACAGCTAGCCATACCCCCTTTTTATGGCAAATGTCGGCGACCGCCTGAATATCGCATAGCTTCAGAAGCGGATTGGTCGGCGTCTCTACCCACACCAGCTTCGTCTCGGGCCGGATGGCCTCGGCAAAGGCCTCCGGACGCGTCGGGTCAACGTAGGTGACCTCCAGCCCGAACTGCTTCATTACACGCTCGAAGATGCGATAGGTGCCGCCGTACAGGTCGTCGCCGGCGACCACGTGTTGGCCCGAGCGCAGCATGTGCAAGATGGTCGTCGTCGCAGCGCATCCCGAGGCGAAGCCGAAGCCGTAGCGTCCGCCTTCGAGCGCCGAGATGTTGGCCTCGAGCATCTGCCGCGTCGGGTTTTGCGTGCGCGAGTACTCGTAACCCTGGTGCTCGCCGGGGGCGCTTTGCACATAGGTCGAGGTCAGAAAGATCGGGGGCGTGATCGCGCCGGTGGTCGGCTCGGGCGCCTGGCCGGCGTGAATGGCCAAGGTTTCGAGATGCGTGGAGGTGGTTTTCATCGCGCCGGAGTATAGCCACTTGCCAGTCGGCCTCGGCCGTTTTTACATGGCATGCATGTCGCGCTTCGCACTCGTCTTGGGAATGTTGTGCACCGTCACATCGGCGGTCGTCGCTCGTGCCGATGCGCCTCGGCCGGGCGGTCGAATTCGCCTCGACAGCGACGAGCCGGCGCCGGACTACGCGCTGCGCACGCTGTGGTTCTTGCGCGGTGGCCGCGGACCGTGTGTAGTTTTTTTACACTCGCTCGGCAGTGACGACAGCGAGTGGTCGGCCGAGGGCACGCGCTTGAGCGCCACCCACGAGGTGCTGGTCATCGATCTGCCCGGCCACGGAAAATCGGTGGCGCCGGCGACGATCGACCTCGACGCCGTGGCCGGGCAGGTTTCGGGTCTGATGCGCGAGCAGGGTTGCGCGCCCGCGGTCGTCGTCGGCCACTCGATCGGCGGGCTCATCGCGGCTCATGTCGCGGCCCGCGACCCGTCGGCGGTGAGCGGCCTGGTGGTCGTCGATTCAGAGCTGACGCCCTACCCGTTCGCCAGCGCCAAGGAGCGCGACACGTTCGCCGCCAAGCTGCGACGCGCTCACCGCGCAACGCTCGACGCGTTTTATGGCCGCCTGTCGCAGCACGCGCAAACCAAGCAGCTCGTCGATCAAGCCATGAAGGTCGACCCCAAAGTGCTGGTCGGCTACCTGTGGGCCGCGAGCAGTCAGCGCCTCGGCGCGCGCGCGACCGCGATCAAAGCGCCGACGTTGCTGATGGCGTCGTCGTTCATGATCGACGACAAAGTCAGCGTGCCGGCACGCCTCGCCGCGCTCGGTTTCACCATGCCGCACGCGCGCCTCGAACCGTTTGCCAAGTCCAAGCACTGGTTGATGTGGGACGAGCCGGAGCACTTCGACAAAGTGCTCGACGCTTTTTTGCAGGAGAACGACCGAAATTAATGACGTGACGCGAGGTACTCGATCAGATCGATCTTGGTGATCACGCCGACCAGATCGTCCCGGTCGAGCACGCAGACCAGCTTGGCGTCGTTGAAGATCGTCTTAAGCAGCTTGACCTTGGTGTCCGACGTGACCGTCGCGTAGTCGGCCTCGATCAGCCCGTCGACGACGGCCTCCATTTGGCCGGCGTTGGCCAACAGGAAGTTGAGCACGTCAAGCTCGGAGACCAACCCCGACAGGCGCCCGTCGTCGAGCACCGGGACTTGTGAGATGCCGTGCTCCTTCATCAGCGTGATCACGTTGCGGAGCGAGTCGCCCTTTTTGGCGGTCACCACGGTGCGCTTGGGCTTGCTGCCGAGCAGATCGCGCACCGTGCCGAGCGGATCCTCCTCATCGAGAAAGCCGTTCGAGCGCATCCACGTATCGTCGAAGATTTTCGATAGATATTTTTGCGCCGAGTCGGGCAGGAGGACGACGATGTTCTTCTTCACGTCGCCGAGCTGCTCGGCATAGCGAATCGCGCCGGCCACCGCCGCGCCGCAGGAGCCGCCGCAAAACAGCCCCTCTTGGCGCACCAGCTCGCGCGTCATGTGGAAGCACTCTTTGTCGTCGACGCGGACGATGGTGTCGACGATTTTGAGGTTCATCGTGCCGGGCAAAAAATCCTCGCCGATTCCTTCGACGTAGTAGCTGAACGGCTTGGTCAGCCGGCCAGTCTTGACGTACTCGTAGTACAGCGAGCCGATCGGATCGACGCCGACGACCGAGAAGCCGGGGCGCTGCTCTTTGAAGTAGCGTCCGCAGCCGGAGATCGTCCCTCCGGTGCCCATGCCGGCGACGAAGACGTCGATTTCGCCGCCGGTCTGCTCCCAAATTTCGGGGCCGGTCGACAGGTAGTGGGCCTCGGGGTTGGCCGGGTTGTAGTACTGATTCGAGTGAAACGAGCTCGGCGTCTCACGAACCAGCCGCTTGGTCACTTCGTAGTAGCTGCGCGGATCGTCGGGCTCGACGGCCGTCGGGCAGATGACGACCTTGGCGCCGAACGCGCGCAGCGCAGCGATCTTCTCGACCGACATCTTGTCGGGCATGACGAAGATGCATTTGTAGCCACGAATCGCCGCGACCAGCGCCAGGCCGGCACCTGTGTTACCCGATGTGGCCTCGATGATCGTCGAGCCCGGCGTCAACAGCCCTCGTCGCTCGGCGTCACGGACGATGTT
>JBBQIO010000363.1:0-4761 GCA_038325015.1 Polyangia bacterium | reverse complement strand
GGTCATCAGCGCGGCGCCGGCGACCGTCTCGACGGGCCAGACTTTCACCGCGACGATGGTCGTGACCAACAGCGGAAGCGCTCCCATCCATCGGGTTGCGCCCACTGTCCCCACGTTATCGGGAACCGCGGCGGCAACCTTGCAGGGCCCACCGCCGAGCGCCGTCGATCTACCGCCAGGCGACAGCGTCAGCTTCGTCTTTGCCTACGTGGCGACGCGCAGCGGGGGACTCGTGCTCACTTCGACCGTTGCCGGCACCGATGCCAACTCAGGCGGTGCCGTCACCGCGACGGCGACCGCCGACGCCATCGTCGTCCAGAGCGCAGCCCAGCTCGCCGCCAGCGTCACGACCGCGCCGTCGACGGTCTCGGTCAATCAGACCTTCGAGGTGGACGTCGCGGTGACCAACATGGGCGACGCCACCGCGGTCAACGTTTCATCGTCGCTGCCAACACTGAGCGCACCAGGGCTGGCGACGCTCCTGTCGAGCCCGATGGCCGCAGACATTCCGGGCGGTGCAACCCACACGTTCAGCTGGATTTATAAGGCCACCGGCGCGGGCGCGACCACATTTGCGGCTACGGCGAGCGGCACCGACATCAATCTGGGCACACCGACCAAGAGCGCAAGCGCGACCTCGGCGCCCTTGACCATCCAGACGCCACCTGCGCTTGTGCTCACGCTTTCGGCGACGCCAACACCGGTTCTCGAAGGGCAGATCATCACGGTCAACCTGACCGTCAAAAACCAAGGGCAAGCCCTGGCTCAAGCAGCCACACCGATGATGGGTACGAGCGGCTCCGGCACGACGACCCTTTTGACCGGACCGTTGCCCACCACCGGCGAAATCGCCGGCGCGGCGACGCAGCTCTTTACCTGGACCTACCGCGCCACAACGCCCGGGTTGGTCACCTTCACCGGCGGCGCCAGCGCCAGCGATGGCAATAGCGGCGTAACGGTGAGTGCAGCGACACTGCAGGCGGGCCTGACCATCGTAGCCCACGCGGCGCTGTCATCCACGCTAACGGTCCCCAGCTCGGCGGCGGCGGGCGGCACCTTCAACGTCGTCATGAAGGTCACCAACAGCGGCGGCAACGCGGCAATCACGATAGCGCCGACCACGCTGACGTTGGGGGGAACCTCGACGGCAAAGCTGCTCTCGGGGCCGACGCCGGGCTCGGCCGCAGGCCCGATCGCCCCCGGCGGTAGCACATCCTTTTCGTGGAGCTACGCCGCGGGCAACAGCGCGGGCACGGTCGCCTTCACCGGTGGTGCCGACGGACAGGACGCCACCGATCACACGGCCATCGCCGCGCCTCCAGTCACGTCGTCCGTGGTGACCGTCGGCAATCCAGCGCTGCTCAAGGCGACGCTGGCCATCCCGGCGGCGATCACCCGCGGCGCGCACTTTACGGTCACGATGACGGTCAATAACAGCGGAGGCAACGGCGCCAACCTGGTTGCTCCCTCGGCGTTGACTTCCGTGGGCAGCGCGACCGCGACGCTGATCAGCGGTCCTTCGCCAGCGCCGATCTCGATCCCGAGCGGCGGCGTGCAAATTGTCACCTGGACCTACGTCGCCAACACCATCGGCAAGCTTCAGCTCGTCGGTAGCGCAACTGGCAGCGACGCCATCTCCGGACAGCCGGTGACCACCGGCAGCGTGACGTCCAACAGCGCAACCGTCGGCGACCTCGGGATCATCGCCACCGATCCGTTCGGCGACGGCACTGGCTTCTCGTTCGTCTTTCCCTACGCCGGATTCGTCTATCTCGGTCCGCGCGGCGACGGCGTCGGAGCCATTCGCATAAACCCCGACGGCTCCTCGCCGCAGTCGGTCTCGTTCACGATAGGCAAGGACACGACGGGGTCCATGATGATCAACAGCTCGGCGCCGCCGTACGGATCGATCGGCTACACCGGCTGCAAGCTCAATACGGCCACATGCGGCCCCGATGACGAAAATGGCCGCGGGCTGTTCGCCACCGGCCTCATCGGCGGAGTGCCCTGGCTGGTCCTCGGCGGCAGCCGCTCGGCGGGCAATCTGGCCTATCTCTACATGACCAACAGCGCGACAACTACGCCGACCCTTTCGTGGGTCGATCTGGCGGGTCAGCTCGAAGCTCCAACGCGCACGACGACTGCGCTGCACCTGTTCAACAACCATGTCTACGTCGGCTATGCCGACATCGGCGGGCAGCGACCCGAGCTCGGCCGCTTGGAGACCACGCCCACCGCGCCCGGCCTCAACGCGACCAACAGCGACTACACCACGCTCCGCGCCGACACTATGCCGGGCATCGGCCGCTCGGCGCCGGTATCGATGATCGACGTCATCGACGACTTTGGCGCCAAGCTGTACATCGCCAACAACGGTGCATGGCTGCGCTCGACCGACGCATCCCCGTCGTCGTACGGCATGTTTTTCGGCGAGTGGGTCGCGACTACCCCGTCGTCGGTCGACTACACCGCACGCGTGTCGGTGACCACGGCCAAGCTGACCGACTACGAGCCGTCGGACCGCGCCATCCCCGCACTGACTGCGTTCAACGGCCGCTACTATGCAGCGCGCAACACGACCGTCGGCCCGCAGCTGTGGATGTGCGACCCCGGCATGACCGGCAGCAGCACCGACTGCGACCCGGGCGACTGGTCGCTCTTGGCTCGCAACACGACGGGCGACACCCGCCTGAGCCAGTTCAACGATACCGGCAATAGTGCGCTCGCGCTGCTGGTCGCAACTTCGAGCCATCTTTACGTCGGCTACAACAATGCCGCCGGCCTCGAGGTCTGGCGGTCGACGGCAACACAGCCAACGCTGCAGAGCGACTTCGAAGGGGCCAACGGCTGTGCAGCCAATCTGCACGCCAGCGGATGCGCTCCGTTCGGCGGCGCCGGCCTGGGCGATCCAACGAACAACACGCGCATCTTCAGCGGCACCGTGGCGACATTCAACGGACAGGACGACATGTACATGGTGAGCGGCAATGGATCGAATGCCGTTCGGGTCGCCCTGGCGTCCGATTAATCGACTAGACGTCGGCAGGTATTGCCATCGCCTGCCTGGACTCGGCAAAAATTGCTGAAAGACCCGGCGCTAGCTGACGCCGTGGCGCGGCCTTGGGAGTGGCACAGGTCTCGCCTTTGCCAGCGTCATGAGCTTCCTCGATCTGGAACCGAAGCCCTATCGGCCCTCAGGATTTTCACTAGCCCCGTCGCTCAAGAGCGACTCGGCCTCGTCCGCCGAGACTGCCGATTGGTCGGCGCTTAACCACGACTGGCAGCAGCCGGCGGCTGAGCTCGATCCTTTGGGGCTGGCCACCGTAAGCCGCATGTTCGGGCACGGCCGCGATGCGTCGCAGATCGCGCAGGCAGGATTCGCCAGCACCGGCCATGAAGTGCCCTACCGCGCCGAAATGGAGGCTTCCTTCGGCGCCGATTTTTCCGCGGTCACTGCTCACACCGACGCTCAGGCAAGCGCTGCCAGCGAGTCGATGGGCGCGCACGCCTACGCCATGGGCGACGAAATCGCCTTCAAGACCGCGACGCCCGACAAAGCCACCGTGGCCCACGAGCTGACGCACGTGCTGCAGCAAAGCAGCACGCCGGCGTGCAAATCGACCGACGACGGCATCGATACGTCGGGCGAGCGCGAGGCCCAAGCGGTCGAAGCCGCAGTCGTTGCAGGAAAACCGGCGCACAGCGCGCTGACCGCGCAGCGAAACGCGACCGTCGCATCGGCCCCCCTCGCCAATCAGGTGGCGCTCAAGACCGACGAAGCCGCCCCCAGCCCTGCCGCGCGCACCGCGCTCGCTGATTCGACGAAGGCGGCCGCTGAGGAGCTCACCGCCGACGCGCGTCGACTGACCGCTTCGCTCATGGATCGCTGGTATCAGGCGGTGAACACATTGGATGCGAGCCACGTGCGCGGCGCTCAATCGGGGCTAATTGTCGACTGGGCCGACCTCAAGCAAAAGCAGGCGACGCTCAAGACCCTGCCGGTCCAACCGAACGACGTCCTGGCGCTGACCGATGCCACCTTGGCGTTGGACAAAACGCGCCAGACATTCGGCGTGATCGGCACGGTAGGCCTGCAGGAGTTCAAGAGCGAAATGGTGCTGGGTCACTACGTCAACGGCGATCCTGGCACCGATCCTCTCCCATTTTTAGCGCACGCCACGAGCCGCGCCACGACGACTATCGACACGGTCAACCGGATCCTGGCGCTGTGCGACAGCACCAAGCAGCTCTCGTCCGACGAATCGGCCGAAATCAACATGCTGTATCTGCAGCACTCGTCGGACCCGTCGGAGGTCAAGTGGATCGACTGCGTGCTCATGAAGCACGTCAAGAGTGACGCCTACAACATGGTTCACAGCTATGGCTCCGGCCTGATCGCCAACGCCGTTTCCAAAGCGGCCACCGACCAGCTCAGCGCCGACCGCGACGGCGAAAGCAAGATTGCTCCAGATAAAGAGGCGCAGATGCGCAAAGACGCGGACGCCCTGGCAGCGATGACCGCCACCACGCTCGACTCGGACGCCGAAGCGATGATGAATCTGATGAAGAAATACGAGCCCGCCGACCGCGCGCTGTTCTTCCGCATTCTCGATCGTCGCGCCATCCTGCCCAACGTCGTTCATCGTTCCGACGTGCTTCCCGGCATGACCGACCTAGTGCTCAAGATCATTCATGAGGCGCCGGGGTACGAAAATTGGGTATTCAACGCCGATCAGGCGACCGAGCGCGGGCTCGGCGAGC
>JBBQIO010000362.1:0-4766 GCA_038325015.1 Polyangia bacterium | reverse complement strand
GCATCACCGTCGACAGCGAGGTCGGGCGCGGCTCGACGTTCACGGTCTGCATTCCGAGCGAGGCGGTCCCTAGCGCAGCGATCTCGCCATGACTTCGTCGCGTCGCCTTTTATTGGCATTTTGCGTTCTAACTCTTTGTATTGTTCTTTCTTACTATTTCGTTATCGGGCGACGCGAGCGTCACACCGAGGTCCCCGTGCGCGCCAGCGTCGAGCTGGTGCTGCTCGGTCCGGCCACCGATGGCGTCGAGATCTCGACCGACGGCGCGCCGTTTCGCAAGGCGCGCCCCGGCGAGCATGTGCAGCCCAACGATCGCCTGCGCACCGACGAGCACGCCACCGCCGAGCTGCGCTCGGGGGACGGCTCGCTGGTCCGCCTGTACGAGGGCACCGAGGTGCGAGTCGACGAGCTGCGCCGCGAGCTGTCGCGCTTGGCCCTCGGCGCCGGCATGGCGACTGCCGACATCGCCGACGATCCCAATCGCGTCTTTGAGCTCGCCCTGGGCAAAAAGTCGACGATCGATGCGCCCGGCGTCGCGCGCACCCACGGCGCCAGCTTCACCGCGACGGTCGGCGCTGGCGGCGCAGCCGTGGCCAATCGCCGCGGCGAAGTGATCTTGGCGGCGCGTGGTCGCGAGGTGGTCCTGCGCACCAGCCAGTACGGGAGGATTCGACCCGGCCAAGCGCCCGACGCGCCGACGCCGATTCCGGCGTCACTCTTGCTCAAGGTCGAGTGGCCCGAGGCCATCACCCACTCACCGACGGTGATCGTCGCCGGTCAAACGACGCCCGGTGCGCGGGTCCGCATCAATGGCCATTTTGCCGAGGTCGACACCGCCGGCCGCTATCGCCAGAGCCTGCCGTTGGCCGACGGCCCCCATCCGCTGGCCGTCGAGGCGACCGATGTCGCGGGTCAAAAGCGCAGCAGCGAAGGCCATATTGTCGTCGATACCCACCCCGATTTCACGGTTCACCCACCGCAATGGCGGTAAGTGATGCAGCGTCGTTTGTGATGTAAATTACAGACCATAGAACGAAAATGTTGGTTAGGAACGAGATTGTACGTGTTTTCATACACTTTCGGACGGGGCAGGAAGGCGTAGGCTCACGAATATGCGCTTACGTTTGCGTCCGCTGATCAGCGCGCTCGCTCTAACCGGACTGGCTTATGCGAGCCCCTCGGGTTCGATCCAGCAGCTCTCCATCGCTACCGCGACCGATACCCAGGACTCGCCCGCCGTTTCGGGTGAGCGCGTCGTGTGGACCGACCTCTCGACATCGTCGACCGGCGTGCAGACGTTCGACATCTTCATGCAAGATCTGTCGACAGGTCAGCCGGCGAGCAACCTGACCAACACGCCCAACGAACAGCATTTCCTTGAGGATATCGACGGCACCAACATTGTCTGGACGCGCACTGGCCCGGGCCGCGCCGGTGACGTCGTGGTCTACGATGTCGTGTCCGGCACCAGCTCGACCGTGGCCGCTTCGAGCACGTCGGTGTACTTCGAACAGCCCGCAATCTCGGGCCGCTACATCACCTACCTGCGTGTCGATACGCAGACCAATGTCGCGCTCTACGACAACGAGCTCGGCTTGCCGATGGCGCAAATCACCAACAATGGTGCCACGCACGCGCGACCGCGCATTGACGGTGACTGGGTCGTTTACGAGGACTACACGAGCGGCAACGCCGACGTCTATGGCTACCGGATCTCGACGCTGGGACCGCCGCTGCCGATCGCCACGACGGGCGACGCTGAGCGCACGCCGGACTGCAGCGGCAGCTTTGTGGTTTGGGTGGATTCCGTCGCGAGCGGTAATGATCAGGTGTTTGCCCGCAACCTGGCGACCGGTTCGACGCGGCAGCTGACGAGCGCGGTCTCCAGCAAGCTGCAGTCGCGGGTCTCGGGGTCGCGCGTGGTGTGGAGTGATGACCGCGGCGGCGATCTCGATCTGTACATGTACGATCTGACCACGCAGACCGAGTCGCGGCTGGTGAGCGCGACCGGCGATCAGCTGGTCTGGGATATCGACGGGGATCGGGTCGTCTTCACGTCGACGCAGACGGGAAATCAAGCGGTGTACATGTACACGTTTGCTTCGCCGACGCCGACCCCAAAACCGACGCCCACTCCGACGCCAACGCCAAAACCGACGCCAACACCGACACCCACGCCAACGCCAAAACCGACGCCGACTCCGACGCCAACGCCAAAACCGACGCCGACGCCGACACCCACGCCCACGCCCACGCCGAGCCCGACGCCACCACCGGCGATCCCGCTCGGCTGCGATCCGGCCAAGACGGTGGCCGTGACCACGCCGGTCACGCTCAATCGCTACAGCCCCTGGCCAGCGGCAGCCGGCCAGATTTTCCAGGCTGATCCGACGCGCGCGACGTTCGTCTGCGTGCAAAATGGCGACGCGCAGGGCAACAAGCGTTCGAGCGATCTGTGGCTGGGGTTCGATCGCTTCTTCATTCTCCAGCCGTCCGACGTCAGACCGCGTGGCGCGACAGAACCGCTGCGCTGGATTGCTCGTCAGCTCGATGTGCGTGATCACACCTCGTGCGGCCATTCGCTCGGGCTGCCGTCGGATCTGCACATCTGGGGTGCCATCTTGGCGGGCGAAATTCCCTCGACGATCACGGTCACTATCCGCGTCGCCAAGTAACAAGCGAGGGCGCAAACGCAGCGGCGGCGGGTTATCCTCGCAAGCCGCGATGCTCTGCCCCTCGGCCCGCTTGCACCTCGCTCCGCTGTTCGGCGCGCTTGCGCTCTTGGCGGGAACGGCCAGCGCCGACGTGCCCAAAGGCGTGAGCGTCGTTCCCGCGGACGCGCTGATCGCCAATGGACAGGTGGTCGAGCTGGCGCTGATCGGCGACCGCGTCGGCGCGCCTTTGCCCAGCGTTCGCGCCGAGCTGGGTACCGTGCTCGCCGTAACGGCATTGTCCACTCACAGCCTGCGCGTCCGCTATCGCACGCCGACGCTCGACCGTCCCGCGACCGAACAGCTCGCGCTGTCGTCGGGCGCTCGCGTGCCGCTGCCGTTACGCGCCGCCGGACGGGTCACCTTGCAGATCCACGTGACGCCGTCACCCCTGGTCTTGACCGCGCACCCAACTGGGTCGGCCAACATGATGATCTCGGTGCGCGATCCGGCGGGTCAGCCGGCGGCGGCGGCGCTCCGCCTCGGCGCCAGCATCGGGCATCTCAGCGCGCCTGCGCAGGTCGCGCCCGGCCAGTACATCGCGCACTACACGCCGCCCGCCGATCGCTACCCACAAGTTGCGCTTCTCGTCGCCCTTTCGGTGACCGATGGCGCCTTCGCGACCGCGCCGCTGGCGCTGGCGGCGCCGGTGCGCGTTGATGGCCACGGCCAGGCGGGCGCGAGCATGAGCATCTTGGTCAATCAGCGTACGTTCGGCCCGGTCACCATCGACACAGACGGCACCTTCGCACTGCCCATCATCGTACCGCCGGGCGGCCACGCGATGGGTCGCTCGGTGGACGTCGCGGGCAACGTCGTCGAGCGCGAAATCGATCTGCACCTGCCGCCGTTTCCTCGTGTGCTGCTCTCGACCGTTCCCGCCGAGCTGCCCGCCGACGGCCGCTCGCGTGCCGAGGTGGTGGCGTTCTCGGTCGATGTTCAAGGGCGGCCGGCGGCGGGTACCCGGAGCGCGCTCAGCACCGATGGCGGTACGCTCGGCCCACCCCGCTCGCCGTCGACCGGCGTCTTGATGTGGACCCTCACTGCACCACAAAAGCGGACTGGCGATCGCCTGCGACTGCGGCTGGCCGATGCGCACGCCGAGATCGCGCTCGGCGCGGTGCCCCCGTTTCACGTCGGGATCGCCGCCGGAGCGCCGATGGTCGCCGGTCGCGCGACCCCGGACGCAGCCATCGTCAACGTGGTCGACGACAGCGGATCGCCGGTCGTCGGAGCCACGCTGTCGGCGCAGCTTCCGGGCGGCAAGCTGTTGGCGCTCCATCCCGGCGCGCCCGGCCGATACCTCCTCGATCTGCAGGCCCCCCGCGACGCTGGCACAGGACACGCCGAGCTCACCGTCGCGCTCGAGCGGTTGCGCGCCGGCGCGCCGCGTCGCCTGACGCTGCATCGCGCCCCTTCGCCGGCCGGCACAGTGGCGGCCGAGGCCTGGGTCGATGACGATTTGGGGCTGCCGGTCAGCGGCATCGTCGTGCGCTTTTTTGCCGACGACGGATCGTCCAAGCCGACGCTGGTCACCGCCGACAAGTTCGGCACCGCACGCTTCACGGCCCCACTCACCAGCGCAACGGCGCTGCGCTCCATTCGCGCCGAGCTGGCCGAGCTGCCAGGGGTGCTGGCGCGGCTCGACTTCACCAGCAGCGGCGCTTTTGCCAGTCGCGCCGGCTTCGGGCTCGACGGCGAGCTGTCGGCATGGAGCGGCGCCAGCGCCACCTTCGAGCTGCCCATCCAGCCCGCCCGGCCCACCGACTTGACGCTGGTGATGACCTCCGATGGCGCGAGCGGGCGCTATGTGGTCGACGTCAAAGCGCGCGACGATCAGGGCGAGCCTTTCACGGGCGAGCTGATTTACGAGAGCTCGGGCGGCACGCTGAGCGAGGAGGCGCCGATGTCGCGCGGCCATGTGCGCCTGCGCTTTACCCCGCCGGGAGCCGGCCATTTCGTTGTGTCGGTCACCGATCCGCACACCCGGGTGTCGAGCTTTATCGAGGTCGACGTGCCATGAGGGCGGTGCGCATTCAGGCTGCACTGCTGATC
>JBBQIO010000361.1:0-4787 GCA_038325015.1 Polyangia bacterium | reverse complement strand
CGCGTCGCACGGTCTTCGAAGACGACTACGCGGTCGTTCACGGGCAGCACGCGGTCTTCGATATGGGGGTGCACCGCTCTTGTCAGGGTCATCCGCTCGAGCTCGGCTCCCTTGTGCCGCAGTGCTTCGGCGTCGTCGCGGTGGGTGACGCGCAGGACCTCCTGCTCGATGATTGGGCCAGCGTCCAGCTTGGCGGTGACGTAGTGCGCTGTCGCACCAATGAACTTGACACCGCGCTCGATTGCACGCTGGTAGGGGTTCGCGCCCGCGAAGGCAGGCAGCAGCGCGTGATGGATATTGATGATCCGGCCGGGGTAGCGCTCGACGAATGCGGGCGAAAGGATCTGCATGTATCGCGCCAGCACGATCAGATCCACGCGGTGACTCTCAATGAGCGCCAGCTGATCTGCCTCGACGCTCGCCTTCGACCGCTGGGTCAGGTCGAAGCAGTGGAACGGCACGCCGTACAGCTCGGCGAGCGGGCGGCAGTCCTCGTGGTTGCTGACGATCAGCGCGATTTCGCAGTGCAAAGTGCCATGCCAGCTTCTTTGCATCAAGTCGGCGATGCAGTGATCGCGACTCGAGACAAATATGGCAACGCGCTGCACCGTTCCCAGGTTGGCGCGCACGACGTCTCGCTCGCCGAGATCGACGGAATGAAGCACCTGGCGAACCCAGGCTTCATTCATGCGCCCCTGCGATGCGACCGGCCAGGCCGCACGGATGGCTTGCATGCCATCAATCCATTCCCGCTCGATGGAGATCGTTTCCGCCCCGTGGCGTCGTAGCGCCACGTCGACGGCAGTCGCTGCGTCGGGCCTCGCGTTGAAAAGCGCCAGCAGTCGTCCTTCTCTTGCATGCCGGCCGCACTCGGACGCCCTGCCACGATTGAGTAGGTTCATGCTGGTCACCTCATTGGGCTGTTCAGGTCGAGATGCGCCCGGCGAGAGCGGGGAGCCTCGCTCCGAGACGCTCGCTGCCGTTGTCTCTCTCAAAATGTCGGGGGCGGGTCTTCGGAGACCGCGCGCGAATGCTCGAATGCCGCCTGCGCCGCGGGCACCGAGGTGTCGGAAGTTCGTTGCTGATCGATCGCGGGACCTGTTGTCGGTGCAACGGCAGCAGGTTGGACCGCGGCCGGCCGGCCCGTGCGCGCCACGCCGGCGTCGTTGTCCGCGGCCGTCGTCGCGACGGCGACGATGGCCGACAGCGCAAGGCCGGCAATCACGAAACCGAGAGCGAACCAGGCTCGCCGCGACCGGCGGTGCGGATGCGCAGTGTTCATGGGATGGTGCTTGCTCCTGATGGTGGACGAGGACCGATAGAGGCCCTCCCCAGGAAGTACGGCGGCGCCGCCGCAAACCGGACAAGCCAATGGTGCAAACCGAACCGGGCAGGCAAAATCCGCGGTCGGAGGGCAATGGGAAGCCAGCGAAAAGGCTGCGTGGCAGATGGACTTGCGCTACCATCCGATGCGGATTGCTTCGCCCGATGCGTACGAGTCCGCGTTCAGCGAAGCGTCGGCGGCCGGCGTGACGGCGGTGGCGGCGTCGCTATCGCCCCTCGCGAGCGCGAACTCGGCCCGCATTGCCCGTCTCGCCGCCCAGTCTCGGTTGCTAACCCTCTACACCCGCGCGATGTACGTCCAAGACGGCGGGTTGATGTCGTATGGCGCGAGCTTCGCGGCTGTGGGAATTGCGATGGCGCGCCTCGTGCAACGGATCTTCGCCGACAGCAGCCGCCCGCATGGCCTAGCCGTACGATGGCAATCGCTGCATTGCGGAAAGTCGGAACGCGATGTCGGCTTGAGACTGGGTGCAGCCGGTCAGATTTGGCCGGCGAATGACCGCGGCTGCCGAAAACTGCCTTTCACCATCGGTCCGGGCGTCTGACGGCTGTACGTCGGAACCTGCCAGTCATCGCGATCAAGCGATGGCACCATCTCGCATAGACGTAGGTGGCCGGTAAGCGGCAGCTTCCGCGGCCCGTGGACGGGGACTTACGACCCAATCCGGACATCTGGCCTGCGAGATTGACCGCCGCGAAGCAGCCGGTCGGCCGGGTGTCAGTCATCGCGGCGATCAAGCCGAGGATGTGGTGTGAGCCCTCAGCCAGACTTCCGTGAGCAAGACGAATGTCGGCCTGGTGGTTTCGGCCTAGATTGTCCGCGCTCGTCTACAGAGACTCGCGTCGGCCGATTTGCCGTCATTCAGCGGCCTTTCGAATCCTCAGAGTTGTCCGTTGTTTCGCCAGTTTTTCGATCCGCGTCTTTCTTCTTCAACGCGGCGGTGCCCATCCATATGGCCAACCCACAACAACCAAAGATGATGGCCAGCGTGAAGAAGTCCATTGAGCGCCTCCGGGTAACTTCAAATCAACGAGACATGCAGTGCACTAGGGAACGACTATTGTCGCCTAGCCTTTGCAGCCCAAAGATGCTTGCGCGGGATTCTGCCCGATGAAAGCGGCGAGCTCGAGAGGCTCGCAAACTATTACTCAAGAACAAAGCTGATCTCCGGATCATGACCCGAATCCACTCGGCATCTGATCAGAAATTGTCCAACTGCTCGCCGAGGCTGCCGACGTATTCGGCGGCGAACCGTGACCGGACGAGCCGACGGTCGATCATCGCTTAGGATCACTCCGCTTTTCGAATTCAGCCGGGACGAGCCCGAGCGACGCGCCGTGGTTGGCGTTCGCGCCGGGCCACTGCGCGTGTTTGTCGACACCGTGCCGCTCGAGCGCCGCTGAGCGCGCTTCATGCGTTGACCTAGGCTGTTCGCCGCTCCAGCCGCGACAACGGCACGGTCGCGAACCAGAATCCGCCCATGACGGTACGACCCGACGACAACTGGCTGCAGCGCCGCTACTTCAACTGGGCCGAGCCGCACTACCGGCGAATGCCGCCCGCTACCCGCGCCGAGGTCGAGCGCATTGACAGATGGCTCTACAGCCGGCGCGGCGCGCCGATCTGGTTCTGCCTCGCGGTGACGATCATCGCAACGACGTTCGGCCTAGAAGCGCTGGGCCTACCTTGGCTTCTTGCGACGGCGTTCAGCATCGCCACGTGGGTGGCAATTCCGTTTGCAGTGCTCGGCGCCTGGCTGCAACCCGAGCGCTTCGCCGGGCACAAGGCCGTTCGGATCGGCATCCTCGGATCACTTTTGGTTTATGGCAGCGCCGGGCTCGGATTTCTGGTCGGCCGCGTCGTCAAGCTGGGCAGCCTCGAGATCGCCACACTGTGGCCCGCGTTTCGCGCCGGCTTTGCCGACGTAGCGCCGCTGCTGGCGCTCGCAGCCATAGGGCTCGGCGTGACGATGGAGCTTACCGCGTTCGCGCGGCGCCGGATGCTGCGTGCCGAGCTCGAGCGGGCCAAGCTTGTAGGTGAGCGCGACGCCGCGGCGCGCCAGGCCGCCGAGGCGCGGCTGCGCCTGCTGCAGGGGCAGATCCGCCCGCACTTCATCTTCAACACGCTTGCGTCGCTGCAGCATTGGGTCGACACCGGCGATGGCCGTGCGGGCCCGCTGCTGCGCTCGCTCACGGCGCTGCTGCGCGGCACCACCGAAGCCATGGACTCGCCGCTGGCGGCCCTCGGGTCCGAATGCGACGCGGCGCGCCACTATCTCTCGATCATGCAGGCGCGCCTCGGCGTGCGGCTCGATGTCCGGGTGGAGGTTGCGGACGATTGCCGCGATGTCGAAGTGCCGGCCGGGCTGTTGCTCACCCTGGTCGAGAATGCGATCGAGCACGGGATCGAACCGATGCTTGGCGGGGGTCATGTCGAAGTCACCGCGATCCGCGAGGGCCGTGCCGTGGTCTTGCGCGTCGACGACGACGGTGTGGGCCTCGGCGATGCGCCGCGCAGCGACGCCGCTGATCTTGGAGGGGTCGGCCTCGCAAACAGCCGCGAACGTCTGCGCCACCGCTACGATGGGCGCGCCACGCTGGCGCTCTCGCCCGGTCGTCGTGGCCGCGGCACCGAGGCCTGCGTGCGCATCGAGGACACGCCATGACTACGGCTCTCATCGCTGACGACGAAGAAGCTCCGCGTGTGCAGTTGCGGCAAGCGCTCGCGGTCGCCTGGCCCGAGCTCGAGATCGTGGCCGAGGCTGTCAACGGTGTCGACGCATGGGATACGTTTCTCGCGCATGAGCCCGCGGTGTGCTTTCTCGATGTGCGCATGCCTGGGCTTACCGGGATCGAGGTGGCGCGTCGCATCGACGGGGCGTCGCCCGTAGTCTTCGTGACCGCGTACGGGGATCATGCGCTGGCGGCGTTCGACTCCGGCGCGATCGACTACGTGATGAAACCAGTCGAGCCCGAACGGCTCGCGCAGACCGTCGCCAAGTTGAAGCGCGGGTTGGCGGCGCCTCTCGAGGAGCCGTCGTCCGACCTGCGCGACCTATTGCGCAGCCTTGCCGACCAACTGCGGCGCGAACCGCTTCTCGACGTGATCCAGGCCAGTGTCGGCAAGGAGGTGCGGCTAATCCCCGTCGACGAGGTTGTGTTCTTCGAGTCGGACACGCGTTACACGCGGGTCGTGCATCGACTTGGGGAGGCGCTGATCCGTACGCCGTTGAAGGAGCTGCTCGCGCGACTTCCGCCGGAGCAGTTCTGGCAAGTGCACCGCTCTATCATCGTGAATCAGCGCTGCATCGCTAGCGCCATCCGCGACGACGACGGCACGATGGTGATTTCACTGCGCGAACGCTCCGAGCGTCTGCCGGTGTCCCGACACTTCCACGGCCTGTTCCGCGGTCAATGACCCGCATGAAGGTCTGCCGCGTCTC
>JBBQIO010000360.1:0-4787 GCA_038325015.1 Polyangia bacterium | reverse complement strand
TCTACAAGCTCGACGTCTCGACGCTCGAAGGGCAGACCTTTCAGCTGGTCTCGGGCGGGCTGATTTCCAATCCGCTGAAGTTCGGCGCCGGCTTCGCGTTCGGTGGGACCGGCAAGCGCGGGCTCGGCTGGTGGTGGCTCTTGATCATTCTGGGCGTGCTGGTCGGCGCCGGGTTGGTCGTGCTGGTGATCGCGGCGTTGAAGCCGGCGGAGCGGGCGACCTTCGCGCAAAAACGACCGGCGTCCGCGGTGGCTGCACCCGCCGCCCGTGGCAGTGTCGCGGCGGCGCCTGTCGCCCAGGTTGCTGCATCCGCACCGGCGATTCGATCCGCCACGCTCATCGTCGTGTCGGGCGCGCTCGCCGGGCAGCGCATCAACGTCGCGTTCGGCGCCGCGCCAGTGACCATCGGCAAAGGCCCCTCGACGCTGCAGATCACCGACGATGCGGCAGTCTCGACGCGCCACGCGCAGGTGGTCGGCGAAGCCGCCGGCATCGTGCTCTACGACGTCGGCTCGACCAACGGCACCTTCGTCAACAGCCAGCGCGTCAGCGCGCCGATCCTGCTTTCCGACGGAGACCTGGTACGCTTTGGCAATACGCAGGTCAAGTTTCGCAGCAGCTGATTTGCGAGGAGCGGACGATGCCACTAGGTAGCTCGATCATCATCGCCGGCCAGCACTTCGACGTCGGCCAAAAGGTCATCACCTGGCAGGACGACCAAAGTATCAGTGCATACACACTGCACCGCACCGACGACCCGACCAAGATCTATCCGTTCCAGCCGGCCAAGGGGCTGGGCACGATCGCCGCCCGCTACCGTGCGCGCCGGCTGATGGGCACCGACCGCTCGCTTGATCGTTTGCGCCAGGTGGTCAGCCAGTTCGTCGTGCATCACGACGGCTGCTTCGACTCGCGTCAGTGCTTCGGCGTCCTGCACAACGAGCGTGGACTGTCCGTGCACTTTTTGATCGACTGGGACGGCACGATTTTTCAGACGCTCGACTTGGTCGACTGTGCGTTTCAGGCCGCCGGGGTCAACGAGATCTCCGTCGGTGTCGAGCTGGCCAACCGCGGCGACGCGCTGCGCTTCCCCGACGTCTACAACGCCTCTAGCGGCGTGCACGGGCATCGCGACAAGGTCACCTGCACGGTCAACAACTCGCAGTTTTTGGCCTTCACCTACACCAAGGCGCAGGTCGATTCGATGGTCTCGATCGGCAAGTGTCTGGCGCGCGTGTTTCCCGGTTTGCCCCAGACCTGCCCATCGGATGGCGGCGAGCCGATCTGGAACTCGCTCGAGGACCCGCGCGCCTACAAGGGGTACCTCGGCCACTATCACGTGACCAACCAGAAGTGGGATCCGGGGCCGTTCGACTTCAAGAGCTTCACCACCAACATTCGCGCGCGCATGTTCTTTCCCGTCGTGCTCGGCTCGGGCAAGCCGGAAATTCCCGCCGAGCCCGAAGAGGTCGAATCGCTGGCCAATGACCTGTTCAGCAACAATGAGACCGAGGGCGAGGGCGGCTATTTTCCCGTCGGTCCGCTGGGCGGAATGGGCGACTCCAAGCTGTGGCACTCGGGCGTGCACATGCACGTCGACCAGGGCACCGCGCTCTACGCACCGTTCGCTGGCAAGGTCGTGGCCGCCCGCATGACCGACGAGACCGACGTCGGCTCGGTGAACTTCGTGCTCATCCGGCACAACGTCGTCATCGGTCCGTCGCCGGTGACCTTCTGGACGCTCTATTTCCACATCGATCAGGAGCAGCCGGGCAAGGATGCGCCGCCGTGGTTCGCCAAGGCCAATGGGCAGCTTACGGATGAAGCGGCGCAGCTCAACGTCGACGTCGCCGCGGGCGAGTTGGTTGGGCATGCCGGCGAGGCGGGTCCGCCGGGACGACTCGACGGCGTCGTCCATCTCGAAGTGATGGCCGCCGAGGAGCTCGGCGAAAAAATTCAGCCCGGCTTTTGGCACACCATCGACGCCAGCGACGAGGGCCATTTTTGCACCACGCCCGACATCGTCGACCCGATCGACAAACCGGGCGCAAAAGGCAAAAAGGACGGGCTCCTTTCACGCGCTGAGCTGCTGGCATTTTTTCGCACCGACCCCAAACGCAAAGACTTCCACAAGTACGCCGTGCGCCACGTCAGCGAGTGGGGGCAGAACGACGACTGGCGCATCGCGATCAATCGCTCGCCGGACTTCAAGGCGCTGCCGGCGCCGCAGCGCGACCGCATGTATTTGACGCAGATCGAGCCGACGCTGTGGTGGAACGACGACATCGGCGACGCGGCCGGCTTGCCATCGGACAAGATCATCTGGAGCTATCACCCGATCATGTTCATCTTCTGGGCCCACGAGCAGCAGCAGAACGCGCGCTCCAACGCCAAAGGGATCCAGAACGCGGCGTCGTTCAATGGCAAGGCGCCGCCGTCGTTCCTCAAGGACGACGCCGAAGCAACCGACGGCTTTACCGACGACGAAGACGAGATGGCGGGCGAAGCGGCCAAGCGTCTCGACCTGCACGCGTTGGCCAACGGCTACCCCGACGAAAGATAGGCGCGGATGACACCGGCGGACAACGGAACGAGCCGCCTACGGGTGATCGTCGGCAGCGCCGGCGCCGTCTATCTGTTCTGGTGGTTCGCCGTCGAGCTTCTGCTTCCGGGGTCGTTCAACCCGCTGCCGGGACGCCTCGTCGTGGTCGGGCTGAGCCCGCTGCTGTTGGTGGCCAGCCTGCGAATCCGCTGGGTGGAGCGCCACCTATCGACGCTGTTCACGATCTGGACTTGTGCACTGGTGGCCCACTACTGCTACCTGGTGATGGGCAACCACGGCGAGTCCACCTGGTGGGTCGGCGCGATCGTCACATTCGCGGCTTCCAGTATGTGCCTGACCTCCGCGCGCGAGGTCGCACTTTTTTCGCTCTTCTCACTAGGCTGTGTCGTGTACGTCGCGGCGACAGCAGGCCAGCTCGCGCACTCGATCTACGTGCCCGGCCTGGCCACGATCCTCCTGCTCGCGAATCTGACCAAGCGGAGTCAGATGCAGGCCGAGCGCGCCCGCCGGGAGACGCAAAATTCTGACGAGCAACGCTTCGTGCTGGCGGCGATCGTCGAGTCGTCCGGAGACGCGATCATCGGCAGCAGCTTGGACGGGCTCATCGGCAGTTGGAACCAAGGGGCGGAGCGGCTGTTCGGCTACACCGCGAAGGAGATGATCGGGCGGCCACTGTCGGTGCTGCTCGTGCCCGAGCATGCGATAGAAGAGGAGCGAGCGGGCCTGGCGGCCGGTGAGCTGGGTGCGCCGTTCGAGACCGTACACCGACACAAAAATGGCAGCGACGTCGACGTCTCGGTGACGATCTCGCCGATCCGCGATTCGCGCGGCGAGCTGGTCGGCGCCTCGCTGGCGGCGCGCGACATGTCGGAGTGGAAGCGGGCCGAAGCCAAGGTGCTGCGTGCGCGCGAAGCCGCTGAGGCTGCGACCCGTGAGCTGGAGGCGTTCAACTATACGGTGGCGCACGATCTGCGCGCGCCGCTGCGTGGAATCGACGGGTTTTGCCACATTCTCAAGGAGGACCACGGCAAGTCGCTCGACGCCGAGGGGCACCGCTATTTGGATCGGGTCAGCCTGGCGGCGCAACACATGGGGCGGCTCATCGACAGCTTGCTGGCGCTCGGGCGCGTCACCCGCGTCGGCCTGCGCACGCAAACAGTCGATCTCAGCGAGCTTGCGCGCGCCGCTGCAGCGCAGCTCAAGGAGGCACAGCCGAGTCGCGCCGTCGAGATCGTGATCGAGGGCGGACTGGTCGAACAGGGAGACCGCGAATTGCTCGGCGCGATGATCGACAATCTGTTGAGCAACGCCTGGAAGTTCACGCGCCATCAGCCGAACACGCGCATCGAATTCGGCGTCGAGCCCGACGGCGGAAAGACCGCCTATTTCGTGCGCGACAACGGCGCCGGGTTCGATATGGCGTATTACAGCAAACTGTTCGGCGTTTTTCAGCGACTGCACACGATGACCGAATTCGAAGGGACCGGTGTGGGCCTGGCGACGGTGCAGCGGATCATGAATCGCCACGGCGGCCGCGTATGGGCCGAGGGCAAAGTGGGCGAGGGTGCCTGCTTCTATTTCACCTTCGGCGACGGTGCCCAGACTGATTGAGTCTTGATCTTGACAGTCGTCGCGCGTCTGCTACAAATGTAGTGACACGGCTACCAACGTAGCGAGGCGGACGAATGAGCGACACGAAGAGCACGGTCATTCACGAAACCGAATGGGATCTGCTCGAGGTCCTGTGGAGCGCAGAGCGAGCCACCGCGCGCGAGGTGGCCGAGGCGCTCGAGCAAAAGCGCGGCTGGGCCTACTCGACCGTCAAGACGCAGCTCGACCGCATGGTCGCAAAAGGGCTGATCTGTGCGCGCCAGGTGGGCAACGTGTGGGAGTACAGCCCGGCCGTGCTGCAGTCGCAGGCACGTCGTTCGGCGTGGAGCGGGTTTGTCGAAAAGGCGTTCGGGGGCGCGATGGCGCCTGCGCTGCAGTTCTTGGCCTCGGACGCCAAGCTGACCAAAAAGCAGCGCGAGCTGTTGCGCGCGCTGCTCGACAGCGACGGCGACGACCATGAATAGCCTGCTCGGCGCGCTGTCGGGTCTCGGCGCTTTCATCAGCGGCTGGGTGGGCGCAGCGACGTTGTGGAGCGCGGCGATTCTCCTCGGCGCCGGGCTGATCGACGCAGCGCTGGCGCGGCGGGTGCGGGCGTCGTACCGCATCTGGCTCT
>JBBQIO010000359.1:0-4795 GCA_038325015.1 Polyangia bacterium | reverse complement strand
CGAGACCGAGCTCGACGATCCGACCGCGGCCATCGATCTCTATGAAGAGGTGCTGGCGGCCTCCGGCGCCGATCGGATGGGCGAGGGCGAAGCCGTGCGCTCCCTTGAGCGGCTGATCATCCGACCCGATCAGACGTTCCGCATCGCCCAGATCCTGGAGCCGGTCTACCGGACCAAGGACGCCTGGCAAAAGCTGGTCGTGATCTACGACGCCGAGCTGCAGTTCATCGAAGAGCGGCCGCGTCGGATTGCGATCCTGGCCGAGATCGCGCAGCTCCATGAGCAGCGCGGCAACGATTCGCGGATGGCCTTTACCGCGCTGTCGCGCGCGTTCGCCGAGCAGTGCGCCGAGGGCGCCGATGGCAGCGCCGGAAGCGCCGGCAGTGCCGATGAAGAGCGCTTTTACCGCGACCTGACCCGCCTGGCCGGGCCGCTGCAAGCCTGGCCGCAGCTGGTCAAGGTACTCGAAGAGAACGCCGACAAGAGCTACGACAGCGAGCTCAAAGCGCGCCTGTACGGCCGTGCGGCCGCGCTCTACGATCAGCCGATCGGCAATGCCGAGCAGGCGATCGCGAGCTGGCGCAAGGTCATCGGGGCGCTCGAGACCGAGCCCTCTTCACCGGCGGCGGCGGCGGCGTGGCAAGCGCTTGAACGACTCTTGGCGCGCGAAAAGGCGCTGCCCGAGCTGGTGGTGGTGCTGGAGAGACGGGCCGCGTTGGCCGACGAGCCGCAGACGCAAAAGGAGCTCCTCCGTCGAGCCGCCGAGATCTACGAAGGCGATCTGAAGAAGCCCGAGCAGGCGATCGCCACCTATCGTCAGATCACGGGAATCGACGAGTCCGACGGCAGCGCCCTGGCGGCGCTCGAACGACTTTATCGAACCCGTGGCGATTGGCGGGAGCTGCTGGATGTCTATCATCGCCTGATCGCGCTCGGCGGTGAACCGGCGCGCCTGCGCACGCTGCGTCTCGAAGCCGCATCGGTGAGCGAGAAGCGACTCGAGGACGTAGGCGCAGCGATCGAGCTCTACACCGAGGCGCGCGCGGCCGAGCCCGATGACGAAGCGGTGCTGGCCGAGCTGTCGCGTCTCTATCGTGCCGAGGGGCAATGGCCCGAGCTCTTGGAGACGCTCGATCAGCGCGAGGCGCTGGCGGCCAAGGGCGGGGGCGACGACCGCTGGCCGTTGGTGATCGATGCCGCGCGGGTCCTCGAAGAGCAGCTCAGCGACGTCGACGCCGCGATTGGGCGCTTCGCCGGCCTGCTCGAGGCCGTACAGCAAGGGCTCCTCGATCCGGCACAACCCGAAGTCGTAACCACGCTCGCTGCCCTCGAGCGGTTGGTGAAAAAGGAGTCGACACGCCAGCTCGCGGCCGACGTGCTCGAGCCCTACCGCGCCTGGAACAATGACTTTCCCGGCCTGGTCGAGCTGGCTGAGCTGCGCCTGGCCGGCGACAGCGATCCGACGCGCCGGCGCGAGCTTTTGGCGCGTATCGCCGAACTCACCGAGGCCGGCATCGAGGACATGCCGGGGGCGTTCGGCGTCTGGGCGCGCGTGCTGGCCGAGGATGCCGGCGACGAGCAGGCGCAGGCCGAGCTCGAACGACTGGCTGAGCTGCAGCGGGCGCCGGCCGAGCTGAGCCGCGTGTACGAAGAGCGGCTGGCGGCGTCGTTCGACCCCGAAGTGCAGCGCACGCTGGCCTGGAAGCTCGGCCAGCTCTACGAGCAGAAGCTGGGCGACGACGCACGCGCCGTGACCGCCTATGCGCGCGCGCTCGATCTGCCCGGCCAAGCCGGGGGCGAGCGTGGCCCACTTTCCGCGCTCGATCGATTGCTCGAGCGGGCAGGGCGCTTCCGCGAGCTGGCCGACATTCTCGAAAAAGAGGCGGGTATCGGCGACCAGCCGGCAATCGAGGCGCAATTTTGGGGCCGGCTCGGCGCGCTGCGCATGGATCAGCTCGGGGAGCTCGACGGCGCGCTGGTCGCGTTTCGCGAGGCCATCGAGCGCGATCCGGCCCAGCCCCTGGCGCGCACCGGGCTCGACCGG
Organism: Polyangia bacterium; assembly: GCA_038325015.1. GTDB lineage: Bacteria > Myxococcota_A > Polyangia > Palsa-1104 > Palsa-1104 > JBBQIO01. Next base: position 2,751 of record JBBQIO010000359.1, on the reverse strand, counting down.
CTGCTCAGCTCGCCGGCGCACACGCGACCCGCGCTCGATCTCCTGGTACCCGTGGTCGAGGCCGAGGAGGATCACGCGGCGTGGATGCGGCTGGCCGAGATCCGCGTCGGGATCACGCCCGACGCGCACGGTCGAGCCGAGCTGTATGAGCGGATGGCCGAACATGCGGAGCACCGGCTTGCCGATCTCGGACGGGCGCTCGATGCCGCCGCGGCGGCGTTTTCGTTGCGTCCCGACGAGCCCCATTTGGTCGATGAAGTCGAGCGTCTGGCGCGTGCCCACGGCAATCTGGCGCGCGCCGGCGAAGTATTCGAAAGCGCGCTCGGCAGCGGCAAGAGCCAGCTCGCGACATCGGTCGAGCTCGGCCTGCGCACGGCGCGGCTGTGGCTCAGCGTGGGCGACGAGGCGCGCGCCGAGCAGCGCCTGCAGGCAGTACTGCAGACGCAGCCCAACGAAGCCGAGGCCCTGACTGCGCTCGACCAGATCTATCGCGGGCGGAAACAGCTACCCGAGCTCGCGGCCATTTTGGAGAGGCGCGCGGCCGACGAGATGGACACCGTGTCGCGGCGTGGCTTTTTGGCCGAAGCGGCGACGCTCCACGCCGAGGTGCTCGGCGATCCGGCCAAGGCGATCGCGCTCTGGCGTGAAGTGCGCGACACCGACGAAAGCGACACCCAGGCGGTGAGCGCGCTCTTGGGACTGTATCGCGCGACCGGGCAGGCCGAAGAGGAGGTGCAGCTCCTGGAGCTGTCTGCGGCGACCGAGGAACGACCCGCGGAGCGGCGTGCCATGCGTCGACAGGCGGCTCATCTTTTGGCCGAGCGCATCGGCGATCTGGCGCGCGCCGCCGGCGCCTACCGCGATCTGCTCGACGAAGCGCCCGACGCGCTCGATGTTCTGGACGAGCTCGAGGCGATCGAGCGCCGTCGCGGTGACTCGCTGGCGGTCCAAGAGGTGCTGGTCCGTCGGCTTGGCGCGGTCGGCGATGGAGTGGCGCAGATTCCGGTCTACGAGAAGCTGGCGCTTTTGGCCGTCGAACGAAACTCGATCGAAGATGCCATCGGCTACTGGCGCGAAGTCCTGAACATCGCGCCCGACGACGCCTCCGGGCGCGGCCAGCTGGAGGCGCTGCTCGAGCGGTCCGAGCGCTGGCACGACATGGTCGAGATGTGCATGGACGAGGCCGACCGTCGCGCCGCGGCCGGCGATACGGCGGGCGAGCTCGCGGCACTGGTGCGCGCGGCTTCGATCTGGGAAGAGCGCCTGGAGAGCCCCGAATCGGCGACCGAGATCCTCGAGCGCGTGCTGGCACGCGATCCGCAGAACGTGCGGGCGCTGACGACGCTGGCGCGGATCTACGAGAGCGCTCGCGATCTGCCTCGCGCGCGCGCGACGTTGGAGCGCGCGGCCGATCTGGCCCCGTCGGGGCCCGAGGCCGCTGAGCTGCATTTTCGCATGGGTCGTCTGGAGGCCGAGGAGAACGGCGACGACGCCGCGACGGTGTACTACGCGCGTGCGCTGGCCGCCGATTCCGGCCATCTGGCGTCCTCGATGGCGCTGGAGCAGATCGCGCGTCAGGCCGGCGATTGGTCGCACGTCGGCGAGCTGCTCGAAGCACGCCTGGCCCAGGCGCCCGCCGACCAGCGGGCGATCACGCTCGAGCTGGCCAAGATCTATGCCGAGAAGCTGGCCCAGCCGGCGGCCGCGCTGCCCCATCTCGAAGCGCTCCATCGCGCGGAGCCCAACGACGTCGAAGTGCTGGCACCGCTCGCCGATCTGTACCTGGCCGCCGGGCGGCTCGACGACGCTCTGCCTATCTACAAGGCGCTCGTCGACCGTCTGGGCAAAGGAAAACGCACCAAAGAGCAGGCGCGTCTGCACCAGAAGCTCGGCCTCATCGCCGAAAAAAAGGGCGACCTGACGCTGGCGCTCGAGCAGTACAACGCGGCCTACCAGATCGACCCGGCGCACACGCAGACGCTCGACGCATTGGGCCGGCTCTACATCGGGCAGAGCGAATGGGAAAAGGCGCGGCGCATCTATCGCGCGATGCTGCTCGGCACGCTCGACCCGCAGGCGGGGATCAGCAAAGGCGACGTCTATCTTCATCTCGGCGAGATTCACGAGAAGCTCAACGAATCCCCCAAGGCGATCGGCCAATACGAGCGCGGCCTCGAAGTCGAGCCGACTCACGTCGGCCTCAAAGCGGCCCTGGCGCGGCTGCGTTGACCAAGGAGCCCGTCTGGCGCTCGGCGTCCTGCGATCGCCTCCGCGCTCGGTTTCCTATATGCTGAGACCATGAGAGCTGTGCGCTCGACCGTCGGTCGTCCTGTCGTTTTGGCCTTGGCATTCACGCTGGCCGCCCTGGCAGCGCCGGCGTATGGCGCTTTGCCGGCCAATGCATCGAGCCTGGTGCTCAATTGTCAGACCGAGGGCGCCGACGTCTTCATCGACAACAACAAGGTCGGCCAGACGCCGCTGCCGCCACAGCTGTTACCGGCCGGCGAGCACACCATCAAGGTCGTCAAGCTGGGCTATGCGCCGCTGATTGACGTCTTCACGATCAACAAGCGCAAGGAGAGCAAGGTCGACGTCGAACTGGTGCCCGTGGCCGGCGTCCTTCAAGTCACGGCGAACGTCGCCAACGCCAACGTCTTCGTCGACGGGAAATTTCTCGGCGAGGCACCGCTGGCGATGGAGGTCGCGGTCGGCGAGCGTGCCCTGCAGGTGTCCAAGGGCGGCTACAAAGAC
>JBBQIO010000358.1:0-4835 GCA_038325015.1 Polyangia bacterium | reverse complement strand
CCGCTCGAGCGGAGAGAGAGATTCGAGCGCCAGCAAGAACGCGAACGAGATCTCCTCGGCGCGCTCCATGCCTGCCGTGCCGGCCGATTCGACAATCGGATCCGGCAGCCACGGTCCGACGTAGCGCTCACGCTCGAGGCGGGTCGCGCGCAGACGGTCGAGACACAGCCGGGTCACGACGCGTACCAGCCAGGCGGTAGGATCGTCGACGGCGACGTCGGTGCGCTGCCAGCGCACCCAGGCGTCCTGTACGGCGTCCTCGGAGTCGGCGACCGAGCTGAGCATGCGGTACGCCAGACGCAACAGGCGCGGCCGCTCCCGCGCGAAGCAAGCCACGTCGGCGTTCACGTCGACGCGGCGGACAGGAGCCGCGGGTTCACCGACGCGATCTGCCCGCCGATGGCAATTCGCGCGCAAGAGTGACCGTGCCCGAGCGCGTACTTGAGCGTCGGATACATGCGCGCGGTGGTGAGCGCCAAGGCCAGAGCAACCAGGCCACGCTTGCCCCAACGCCGCACGATCTCGTCGCGCAGCGGATCGGCGTCGAGCGAGCGCAAAAGGCTGGCGCGGGCGAAGCGGTAGGCCAGGCCAGCGTCGTCACCCATGTGGGCCTCGTCGCCGGCGAGGATCGCGCGCAGTACCTCGGGCGCGACTCCGTCCTGCGTCGCCAAATCGACGCAGATCTGCGTGCATGGCCCGCAATCCTCGGTCACCGTGCCGACCATTCCCGCCGCCGCCATCGCCGCTGCCGGCGCATCCCGACGGTGACCTAGCGACGAAACCATGCCGAATTTTATCACCAACGACGGCGCGACTTCGAGCAGATCGCGCAGATAGCTGGCGTCATAGTGGAAGCGGCGCTCGAAGGCGCGAATTCGACTGCGCAACAATGCTCTGATCATGACGTCCTCCCTTATCCGCCTCAAGGACGATCGAGCCCTGCCGTTTGTGACATGCAGTATGCTTTTAGGATGTCGCAACAGAGCGAAGCGTTGCAGGCGTTCGAGACTGCGCGGGCCCACGACAAGGCCGGACGCGAGCCCAACTCAGTCGCAGACTACGAGCGCGCGTTGGCACTCGGACTGCCGCGGAATGAGCGAATTCAGGCGCTCTTGGGCTTAGGCTCGGCGCTGCGCGGCGTACGCCGTCACGACGAGGCCGTGCGCGTGCTCGAGGCCGCGTGTGCCGAGTTTCCCGAGGACGCTCCGCTCCGCGTGTTTCTGGCCCTGTCACTTCACTCGGCGGGCCAGCCGCGTCGCGCGATGGTCGCTCTGCTCGACGTCACGCTCCGGTTCGCGCCGCTGGCTAACTACACACGCGCAATCGGTGAGCACCGCGATCTGTTGCACAACGGCTCGAGCGAAGAGGACGACGTGCTCGAGTTGGCGCGTCAAATGTCGCGCCTGGAGTTCGTACGCGCCTTCGATCGGCCGTTCTTGCTGTCGGTCCATCCCAGCATCGACATCGCCGACCCGAACGCCGAAGAGGACACGCAGGTCGGCAAGCACCTCGAAGCCGCGGCCAACGAGCCGGCGAGCTTTTCCCGTCACCACATCTATACGCTGCGCAAATCGTCGGCCGAGCTGCCGTCTGCGATCACGATTGGCCGCTCGCCGAAGAGCGATATCACGCTGCACGACGGCTTGGTCTCGAAGGTCCACGCGCTCGTGCGCGGCGCGCCAGGGCGCTGGGAGATTAGCGACGCCGGCTCACGCAACGGTACGTGGGTTGGCCACGAACGGCTGGACGCGAGCAGTCCGACCCGGCGTATCCACAGCGGCGATGTGCTGACGTTTGGTCGCGCCGCCTATTACTTCCTCGATGCCGGCGGACTGTTCGACAAGCTGCGTAAGCGGCACGCGGCGTAAGCGTTGAGTTCTGAGCCACGTCGAGCCGAATTGTCGTTAGCGGAATATCCCTCCATGCCACAAGGCGTCATCCCTTGACCAAATGTAAGCCGCTGCGGCCAGCGTCAGGCCTAGGAGCAGCAGCAGTCCAAGAGTGAGATACGATGGAGACCGACCTCGCGGCGTATCCCCCGTTTCCCCTTCCATAAACGCACCTCCATGGCCCTCGGCCGGCCGCCGCGATCTTGCGCCGCCCGGTCGCCGACTTCAACGGCTGACACGCCGAAGCCGCGATGACACGGCCGACGCAGCCCGCGAATCAGCCCTTGGCGGCCAGCAAATCGACCTTTTCGATCTTCGGCGGTTCGGACAATAGCTCGCCGGCATGCTGCATGAGCGCGGCTGCGATCTGGCCGTGAAGGTGCGCGTCGCGACCGGCCTCGTCGGCAAACACGCAAGCCGCGAGTCGCCCGTCAGGCTCGTCCGCAGCGGCCCAACTCAACTGAGCTCTGGGATTATGCGGTCTCCTTCCCGACGGCTTGATCCGTCATGCGGACAAAAATGTCGTGGCCCGCTTTTTTGTGGACCGACCGCGTCCAGAGTTCGCGCGGTTTTGGCGTTGGCCTGGAGCTTGCGCAACCGTCGTGCATGTCCCAACGCGCTCCTTTGTCGTCGTTCAATCTCGCGCTCCTCGCCCTGGCTGCGACCATTGTCGTCGGCGCCGCCGGCTGCTATTTGGGCTGCGGCGTCAGCCCCGTTCCGACCCACGCACCGGACGGCGGAACGGTCACCGGGGCGGTCGACGAAAACGGAGTGGTCACCTTCACCGCGATTCCAGTCGGCAGCTCCGAGGCGTTTTCCATTCCGGTCAAGGACACCGCAGATACCGACGAGACCATCATGAGCGCCGGTCTGTCCGGGACAGGCCGGGCCAACTTCGTCGTTCTTACGACCTTTCCGCTCTTCTTACCGGCTGGCCAAACGGTGATGGTCGAGGTGCAGTTCACACCCGACACGCCGACCGTCAGCGAAGCCGAGCTCGTCCTGCAGACCGAAAAAATGGGGCCGTCACCGATGCACCTGACGGGTACCGGCCTGGCCGACTAGGACAGCGGCTCTCCATTCGGAAAGTGTTACGCTGAGCGATGTGAGCCAAGCCCCCGAGCGGCAAGAGATCGAATGGCAAGAGATTCACCGCTGCAGTCGCTGTCGCGTGTGGGCACGCCGCGCCGGGCCTGCCGTCGAGACTCTGGCGGTTGGTCGTCTCGACGCATCGGCGGCTGCGGCCATGACCCAAAAATTCGACGAAGCCATCTTACGCAGCGGTCACTGCATCGCGTTTCACGACTGGTGGGAGAGCCCCAACTACGACACGCCCTATCGGACCGGGTGGGAAAAATGGCTCAAACAGCAGTCGTCGGGCGCCATTCATGGAGTTCATGTGCTCACCCCCTCGGGCGTGATGCGCATGGGATTGGCGCTCGCCAATCTAGTCTATTCGCAGGTGACGTTTCGCGCGTACAAAGATCGCGCGGTGTATGAATCGTTGCTGCACAAGCATCTGCCAGCCCGCGCGACGACACCCAGCCTGACGCTCTGACGTCAGGGTTCTGAGGATCTGATCGATCCGATCGACCGACCTCTGACTTTCGACATCGACCTTCGATCAGATCTCGGTGGCGGCAGGTTGGCCATTGCTACGTGCCTGATGTCGCCTCAGCGGAGGATCTTCCGCCAGGCATGCGCGACGATTTGTCTGGCGTCGCGCGCAATGAGGTCGCCGTGGGAGAGGATCACGCGCTCGAAGTCCCATGCGACGATGCGCTGCATGCACTCGCGCACTCGCGCCTTGTCGCCCCAGGCGAACCGGTACTCGGGGGCCGGGCCGGGTCGGTTCCACATGCCAAGCGCACGAAAAACGATCCGGAGGAACCAGTTGGTGCCATGCGTGGCCGGCGTGAAGTTTTCGACGAGGTCGACGAGGATGAGGGTGCGGCTGGCGCGGTGAAAGAAGGCGACCTCGCGCATGACGCGCGTCCCCTGCAGCGCGACCTGCGACAGCTCTTCGACCCACAGCGGCGGGGCATCATCGCCGAGGACGAAGTCGAAGGGGAGACCCTTGGCGCGCTTGTCGACCCCGGGACAAATATAGGTCACCGCGTCGGGGAACGCTCGCTGGCACGAGCGAACGTGTAGCCAGTGGAAATTGCCCGGGGCGATGATCGCCGCAACCCGACCCAGCGCGGCGACCTCCCGGGTGAGCGAATCGTCAAAGGCACAAGGGGAGTGGATGAGGATCTCGCCGCTTCGGAGCTTGATCACCGTCATGCGCGCGTTGCACCGGGCGCCGCCGAGTCGGACGAAGTACTCCCGCAGCCACAGTGCATCGGGAACGAAGACATCGAGGGAAGGAGCCATTCGCAGTATCTCCAGCGACGTTCCACGCGTACAAAGATCGCGCGCTGTCTGAACCGCTGCTGCACAGGCATTTGTCAGCCCGCGCGACGAAACCCAGCCTGACGCTCTGACACGGCGATCTGGTCGATCTGATCGACGCCTCGGGCGAGTTATGGGCTAGGGGCGGTGGCATACGGCTTCGATGTTGTGGCCATCCGGGTCGAGCACGAACGCGCCGTAATAGTCTTGGTGATAGTGCGGACGGCTTCCAGGCGGCCCGTTGTCTTTGCCGCCGGCGGCGAGCGCTGCTTGGTAGAATTCGTCGACCTTGGCGCGGCTCTCAGCGACAAACGCAATGTGAACGTGCGGGTGGTTGGGCTTGCCCTCGGCGATCCAGAAGTCGGGCTTGGGCGCGACGCCATATCCGAGGACCACAACGCCGCCGGTAAACTCCTTCGGGATCTCGTTCAACATCGCATAGCCCAGCGGGGCCAGAGCCGCATCGTAGAAGCGGCGGCTCTTGACGGGGTCGCTGACATTCGCTCCGGTGTGATCGATCATCTCGGTTCTCCTTGTGGAATCTGAGACCGA
>JBBQIO010000357.1:0-4838 GCA_038325015.1 Polyangia bacterium | reverse complement strand
TGCGCGAAGGACCTTTCTCGCGCATCTGGATCCAGCCGTCGGCGGGCGATGCCGGCGGTGCTGTGGGAGCGGCGCTGGCCGTATGGCATCGCTACCTGGGAAACGAGCGCACCCCGGCCGAGCTCGGTGATGGAATGCGCGCTTCGCTGTTGGGGCCGCGCTTCGATAACGAGCAGATCGAGCAGGCGCTACTGCCGTTGGGTGCGGTCATGGAGCGGGTTGGCAGCGACGAGATTCCGCGTACGGCCGCGCGCTTCTTGGCCGAGCAGAAAGTCGTCGGTTGGTTCCAAGGGCGGATGGAGTTCGGCCCGCGCGCCTTAGGCGGTCGTTCGATTCTCGGCGATCCGCGCTCGTCGGAAATGCAGTCGGTCATGAACCTCAAGATCAAATTTCGCGAGAGCTTTCGACCCTTCGCACCAACCGTTCTGCGCGAGCACGTCAGTGACTGGTTCGAGCTGGATTGCGATTCGCCCTATATGCTCTTAGTGGCGCAGGTGGCCGCCGGCAAGAAGCTAGCTGTCGACTCCGTTGAGGATGCCGCTCGGATCGGTCTAGCGAAGCTCGGCGTCAAGCGCTCCGAGATTCCCGCGGTCACTCACGTCGACGGCTCGGCGCGGGTGCAGACGCTCCGGCGCGACGAGAACCCCCGCTACTATGACCTCGTGGCGGCATTCGGCGATCTTACCGGCTGTCCGATGGTGATCAACACATCGTTCAACGTGCGGGGAGAGCCCATCGTCTGCCGCCCGGTCGATGCCTATCGCTGCTTCATGCGCACGCACATTGATGCGCTGGTAATTGGGGATTTTGTCCTGCACAAGGCGGCGCAGCCTGCCGGTTTCACGATAGGAGCCAACGATGTTCTGGACTGAGGCGCGGCGCTTCGGGTTCGGATCGTTGCTGGTGCTCGGCATCGTGAGCGCGTTTGTCTGGCGCGTGCGGCATCATCCGCGCGGCGCATTCGTGGTCGCGGTAGCTGGCGCAATGCTGGCAGTCACCGCCTTGGTCGCCCCGACGGTGGCGATGCAAGTCCGGGCGGCTTGGATGCGCTTCGGAAGGATCGTCGGAGCAGTCAACGGGACGGTCCTCTTGGTCGTGATATTCTTCGTCGTGTTGACTCCGATTGGCTTGCTTCGACGACTGCGATCGCGTCGCGTGGCCACGACTTGGCGGCCTCATCAGCCGAGCCCCCGCACTCACTTCGAAAAGCCGTACTGAGGAAATCATGTCGCGACTGACGACTGTGCGCGAAATAGGCAGCTTCATCATGACGCGAAAGCGCTATTGGATCGTGCCGATCGTGGTCGTGTTCTTGCTGTTCGGGACGCTGTTGATGCTCACCGAGACTACTGCGGTGGCGCCCTTCATCTACACGCTGTTCTGAGACCAAGCTTCTTGGACGACACCGAGAAATCGGCGCGCGTTCTGGCCAGCGCGTCGAGTCTCGAGTGCCTCGCGTTGGAACAAGATTTCACTACGATCTGTTCGTCAGGGATCTGGGGCTGCTATTGGCGAGCGCTGGCCGCTGCCAGAGACTCTCTTTTTCCTGGTCAACAATGGACCAGTGCGACAATGAACGTGGGATTCAATCGTGCGGGGGGGCATTCGCAGGCTTAAGCATTGCGGCCAGCGGTCGCGCGGGATATTGCACTCCGGCGCGCAAGAGTTTGGTCCAGCCCCTCAACCGCGCTTCCATTGTGGCGCGGTTGAACAGCGCTGCGTTGAACACGGCGAGGCCGGTCAGCCTGTGGTCGCGGTCGTCGAGCTGCATATCGAGGTCGAGATGGCGAAGCTGAATCGGGGCGATCGCGGTATCGGTCGTTTGTTGCACGCCCTGGTCGGGCGACGGCCAGTAGCGCTCAACGCGCAGCGGCCCCAATCGTCGCTCAATTGGCGGCGGGTGGTTGAATGCCACCAAGATAGGGGGGGCGGCCATCTGCTGGCGCGGCGTGTCGCCCTCGGCGCGGGCCTCGAGGGTAGCCGTACGCACGCGCTCGATGACTTCGACAAAGCTCATGCCACTGTCGACGTGGATGCGAATCGGGAGCATACCGCTGAATAGACCGATCAGATGCTCCCTGGCGGCGCAGTCGCGGTTGGCGTCGTGAGTGAGGACCACGATGTCGGTTTGCCCGCTCAATTCGTGCAGCCATGCGTAGAACCCGGCGAGCAGCACTACGCCGAACGGAGCGTCGCACGATCGGCCCAACCCACGCAGCGGCGCGTTGAGCTCGGGCGGCAGAACCCAGTCGGCGTAGCCGCCGGGGAAAGGGAGAGCGCGATCGACTCGGCGCGCGTCATCGACCGGCGCGCGGTCTCGATCCCCGGGGAGGCGCACCGTGTCGGCGCCATGCAGACGCGCGCGCCACCGGTCCCGTTGCGCAATGGCGGCAGGGCTAGCGCAAAAAGCGTGCACCTCGTCGGCGTAGTCGGCGTAGTCAGCGGTCGGCGGCAGGAGAGGCAGAACTTGGCCGGCCGCCAGCGCGCCGTAGGCGGCGTGTAGGTCTTCCCAAAAGTAGGCCAACGAAACGCCATCGCAGATGATGTGGTGAATCGCATAAGCGAAAACGTGCACGTGGGGCGCCAGGCGAAACACCCGTAGGCGCGCCAGCGGACCCCTTGCAAGATCGAATGGCACCTCCAACTCGGTGAGCAGCGCGATACATCGTCGTTCGCGTTCGATCGCCGGTAGCGACGACAGGTCGAGCTCCACAAAAGGTAGCTCGACGGTCACCGCGATGCGCTGGACGAGACCGGCGCTCTCATTGGTAAAAGACGCGCGGAGTAGTGAGTGCCGCGCGAACAGCAGCGTCAGCGCGCGGCGCAACACCGAGACATCGAGCGGCCCGGTAACGCGCTGACTCTCGCTGACTAGGTCGTGAGGGTCCGTGTGCTCTAGTTGTGCCGGCGTCGCCGGATATGCTTCGCGCGGCGCAGGCCGCCCGAAGGCTTGGTCGACGGACGCCGCGCCGTCGATTTTCATGGCCAGGCTCTCGATGGTGGGGCCGCGGAAAAAATCGCCGGCCGTCAGCCCAACCCCGAAAATCTCGCGCACTCCAAACAGGAGGCGGCCGACCAGAAGCGAGTGGCCTCCCAGCTCGAAAAAGCCGGAGCGGCGGCCGACGCTCGGAAGATCGAGCAGCTGGCAGAACAGTCGTTGCACCCGCTCTTCGGTCGGCGTACGGGCGTCGTTGTCCTGCTCGGGGAGCGGCGGCTGGATCGTGGCCAGGTACGCGCGGTTGATCTTCCCGCTCGTTCTGAGCGGTAGCTTGTCGAGTAACGCGATCGCCGGGACCATGTAGTCGGGGAGTAGGACGTGCAGGTAGCCGCTCAATGCGCGCGCCATAGCGTCGCCGGTCGACGTCGCGACGATGTGCGCGACCAAGCGCCGCTCGCCCACTCCGAGCTCATGGGTAACTACCGCCACGTCGACGACCGCGGAATGGCGCCGCAACACCACTTCGATCTCGCCGGGCTCGACGCGATGACCGCGAATTTTCACCTGATCATCGAATCGCCCCAAAAACTCCAGCGCGCCATCATCGCGGCGGCGCACGCGGTCGCCGGTGCGGAACAGGCGCGCGCCGTCAACTCCGCTAAAAGGATCAGCGATGAAGCGTGCCGCCGTTAGCGACGCGCGGTTGAGGTAGCCGCGCGCCACGCCGCTGCCGCCGATCCACAGCTCGCCGGCCGTACCGTCGGCGATGAGGTGACCGTCTTGATCGACGACGTAGAGAATTTCGTCGGCGACCGGACCGCCAATCGGCACACTGTCGTCGTTAGCATCCACTTCGCAGACCTTCGCGAACGTGGCAAACACCGTCGTCTCCGTAGGGCCATACATGTTAAGCAGCCGACGCGGCGCACCTGCTGCTAGCAGCGACCTGACCCGCGTCGCGACCGCACGCTCCCCCCCGAATAGGAGCGTGTCCAAGCTCGCGAAAGCGTCGGGCTGGACCAGCGCGACGCGATGCAAGAGCGATGTCGACACGAACAGGGTCGTAATCCGTTCGCGCCGGAGAGCGCGGCCCAGCGCCGCAGGGTCGAGTACGACCTCACGCGGCAAGATTACCAGCGCCGCACCATTCAGGAGCGCGCCCCAAATTTCGAAAGTCGCAGCATCGAAGGCGCAGCTAGCCGCCTGACCAACGCGGTCGCGCGGGCCGATCTTTAAGAAGCGCGCCCCTTGCACCAGACGCGTCACGCTGCGCTGCTCGACCGCCACTCCTTTGGGCTCGCCCGTCGAGCCGGAGGTATAAATGACATAGGCCAGCGTCGAGCCCATCGCCGCGCTCGCTCGACGCGTCGCGTGTGGGGCGGGCACCAGATCTAGCTCCAGCGTCTCGCTTGCGATGCGGGTGGCGCGCGGTCGCGCGTCGGCGCAGTGCAGTAGGAGGCGCGGTTGCGCGTCGGTCAACAGCCGCCCCAGCCGCTCGTCCGGGTCTGCGGGATCGAGCGGCACGTAGGCCGCACCGGCCTTGAGCACACCGATGAAGGCCGCTACAACCTCGGGCCGATTTTCGCCGAGCACCGCCACCAAATGCTCATCGCCGACTCTGCGCGACCGCAGCTGACTAGCGATGCGCTCGGCGTGGGCGTCGAGTTCGGCATAGCTCCAGCATAGGTCACCGGAAATCACTGCCGTCGCCGCGGGCGATCGGTCGACGGCCGCCTCGAAAAGCGCGGCAATTGAAGACGCCTGAGTCATGCGTCGATGTTATCGACCATCGGACAATTGCGCCGATGATTTTGCGCTCGATTGTATGGGAGCTGCGTGTGCCTCAGACCGTCGCTTGCGCAGACTCTGGCTGCCTATCCTGCGCGGCGTGCTTTTTGGA
>JBBQIO010000356.1:0-4874 GCA_038325015.1 Polyangia bacterium | reverse complement strand
GTCCTCGCTCGCTCAGTCACGGACCAAGGCGTCCGCTCCTTCGCTCTCTCCGGGCGCGCTCGCTCTGAACGCCCCTGACACGCGCTCACGGATTCCCGTCACTACCTTCAATCGTTCTTCATTTAGGTGAAATTGCGGTGGGGACTGGTGGCGGGCTTGCGACTTTGTCGCTCGGCCTTTGCGTCGTTTTAATCGTTTGATTCGTTTTAATCTGATTTCTTTGCTTTCATCTTGCTTTACTTTCTTTTTGCTTTGCTCGTTTTACTGCCCGCTCTTGGACGATTCAGCTGCGCGGCAACTCGCGAACCTCGATCGTGCCGCCAGCTTCGTAGACGGGATTGCCGCCGAGCAGCGCGCGCGCATCATCGAGACTATCGGCAGTCACGCGCAGGTAGCCGGTGAGACGGCGCGACAGCTCGACCGCCTTGCCGGCTTTGTTGACGCAGATGCCTTCGCCGATTGCGCTACCGCCTTCGAACCGGCCCGAGGCGCGCAGCTTCGCCAGGTAGCGTTCCCAGCCTCCTTCGTCAGCTCCGGTGGAATCACTGTGCATCAACAGCATGTATTCCGGCATGTCTCAGGACTCTCCTTTGACGCCGCCAAGCGAGCACGGCGAGCTCGCCAGGGAGGCCGACCGACGCAGGCAAGGAGGCTCGGCGAAAGGGGCTTGCCCTGCTAGTTGTCCCAGTCGCGGCGTAGCTCTTGGGCGTCGTTGGCTTTAATGGTGATCGGGAATTTTTCGTGCTTTCCCTTGCCGTCGTTGACGAGCTCGATGGTGTGCTTTCCGGCGCTCAGCGGGAAGGCCTGGACTGGCGTCTGCTTGAGCTTCTTGTCGTCGACGAAGACGATGGCCCACGGCCGCACGTATACCGAGAGGGTTCCGGTGCCTGTCTCTTTGGGTGGTGTCTTGGTCGTCGTCGTAGCGTGGTGGTCGTGGTCGTGGTCGTGGTGGGCCGTGGTGTCGGCGACTGGCGTCGTGGGCAGCGGCGCCACCGGCGGCGTCACGGTGTCTTTCGCTTTTTCCAGCGTGACGGCCAGTGGCCGCTCGCCGGATGCAAACGCCACGTCCATCTCTTTGGTTTGATAGCCGTCGAGCTTGAAACCGAGCGTCACTGGCGTCCCCACCTCGCCTGACAGATCCGTCGGCGTGAAGTGAGGAAATGGCTTGCCGTCTACGGTAATCGAGGCGCCGGCCGGGATCGTCGAGACATGCAGCTTGCCCATCACCTTGGGCGGCGGCGGCGGCGCGGCGGGACTGGGCAAGAATCGCGCGGCCGCGAAGACCGTCCCGGTGCCAATCGCAATCGCCAGAATCGGGCCGATGACCCAGCGCACGGCCGAGGGTCCCGACGAGGTCGGACGCGCGGGCGATGCCGCCCGAGGTAAAGGGGCTGCGGCGCGCGGTGCCGCCGCCGGAGCCGCCGCGCGGGCGGCGACTACCGCCGGTCCGGGAGCATCCAGCAACATGGTCGATTGTCCAGAAGCCGGAGCACCTCCGCTGGGGCGCTGTCGGTCGATCGCAGCCTGCACTTCGGGCGGCGTGTCGGTCAGTAGCTGGGTCTTCTGCTCTTTGTTTTCGGCCATGGGCCCTCCACTATAGCGCGAAACTGCACGATGTGGTCGGCTCCGTTTGTCCACCTGCGGCTCGTTAGACCGCGGCCATTCGACTGTGCGTTCCCCTTTTCACCACACGAAAAGGATCACTCACTTCCCAAACTGCCAAACCGTTTGACGGCACGAAATTGGAGCGGTACGGTTTGGCTTCGCTCCGTGGGTGTGGCCGCGGCTGCTACGAGGGGATATCCGTGAGAACTGTGCTTTGGATGACCGCCGGTTGCTGCTTGGTGGCTGGCGCGGTGGGCTGTGGTGCACTTGGTTCAGCGACGGGAGGAGTGACCAGCGCAACCGGCGCCGCGAGTGGCGCGCAGGGTGCGCTGACGGGCGCGCAGGGCGTGGTCAAGAACGGCCAAACCCAAGTGAAGGGCGCCAAGGATGCGATCAATGGCGCAGCGGCTCCGCCCGCGGGCGCGGGCGACGCCGGCAACGCCGACGACACTCGGTTGAACGCTACGGAGTCGGCCCTCAATGCGCCACTCGACGATAAAGTCGACTACAAGGGCGACAAGATCGATTGGCGAAAATTCATCCTCCTGGGCAAGGCTGGCCCGGCGGTCTTCGAGCTCCATTGGGACGACGAAGACAGCGATCTTTCGCTCGATGTCTACAATTCATTCGGCGACTTGATCGGTCGCTCCCCGCGACGCCTCGAAGGCACGCAGGCCAAGCGAGTCGTCGTTAACATCGACCCCAAAGCGGATCAGGCTGGCAAGGGCGTTTATTACGCGCGAGTGACTGCCAAAAATAAAAAGGATAATTCGATCTATACACTGCAAGTGAAATACGATGACGGTCAGAAGAAAAAGAAACCTGAGGACGGCGACGCGGCGGCGGGCGGAACCCCGGCCGGTGGTACTACCGCGGCGGGCGGCAATCCTCCCGGCGGCACCACGGGCGCCAATCCGGCGGGCAACCCGGCCGGCGGCACCACAGGCGCAGCGGTCGTCGCCCCTCCGCCCTCCGCACCTCCGGTTCCGTTCGCGCAAGATCCGAGCAAGGCGCTAGGCCACGTCGTTGGCGCCTACAAAGATGGCGGCGGCTGGGTCTTCCAGATCGACCGCGGCTCGGGCGCCGGCATCCAGAGCAACATGTCCGGCGCGCTACTCGACGGCGACGATGGCGACAAGCTAGTCGAAGGCGGCAGCTTCCAAATTACGCAGGTCGTCAGTGACAGCAAGTCCATTGCCCGCGCCGCGGGCCTGCAAAAGCCCATCGGACGCAACAAGCGCGTCGTCATCAACCTCAAGTGAAGCCCATGCGCGCCCTGTGCCTTTTGACTCTTGGTCTCGTGATCTGCGGCTGCAAGCCCACGCCGCCTCCCACATTCGACGCCGACGCCCACAGCGGCCCAGACGGCAAACGTGCCGGAGCCCGCGTCGTCCACGTCAACTCGCCGATCGTCGATGACGTCGACTATCAGAAGCAGGACCAGACCGATTGGTACGCGGTCCGGCTGGTCGGCAAGCCAGGCCTGTTGACCACCGACCTGACGTGGACCAACGCGGGATCGGATCTGATGGTCGACGTGTTCGATGCCGCGGGCACGCAGGTCAGCGACTGCGCGGCGCGCGGCCCCGGCGGGATCATCAACAAGAAGATCCTGACGCCCATCGAACAACCCGGGCTGATGTACTTGCGTGTGACAGCGCCGGGCAAGACGGACGGCAGCCCCTACACTTTGATCGCCCACTGGGAAGAGCCGCCGCCGCCGGTGGTGCAGGAGCCCACGCCCGAGCCGTCCAAGGCGCCGGTTGCCGAGAAAAAGCCGCGACATGTCGAGCACGCCACACCGCAGCCGAAAGAGGATGGCGACGCCAACACGATTCAGGGGCGGGTCATCTCCGCCTACCGCGGCGACGACGACAAGCTCACGTTGCACCTCGACAAAGGTTCGGGCCAAGGCGTCAAGGTCGGGATGACGGGCAACATTCTGAACGGGCCGAGCGGCGAGGAAATTCTCGATGGCGGCGACTTCAAGATCACGCAGATCATCGACAGCAGCAAGAGCCTCGCGACGTCGAACCTCCATTCACTCGGGCGCAACACCCGCGTCCTCATCAACTTGGCGAAGTGATGGCTGCTGACCCGCTTGTCGGTAAAGTGCTCGCCGACCGATTCGCCATCCTGGAGCGAATCGGCGAAGGCGGGACGGGCGTCGTCTACAAGGCTAAACAGCTGTCGGTCGATCGCATCATCGCGATCAAGGTGCTGGGCGCTCACGTCTCGACCGATCCGTCGTGGGTCAAACGCTTTCAGATCGAGGCACGGGCCGCGTCCCGGCTCGATCACCCGAACACGGTTCGACTGATCGACTTCGGGCAAACCAAAGAGGGGCTGCTGTTCATCGCCATGGAGTTTCTCCACGGCAAATCGCTGCGCGACATCATCGATACCGAAAAGCGCATCAGCGTGGTTCGCACGCTGCGCATCATCTCGCAGGTCTGTGGCTCGCTCGGCGAAGCGCACAGAGAGGGCATCATTCACCGCGACATCAAGCCCGACAACATTCACATCGAGACGCGCAACGCCGGCGGCGATTTCGTCAAGGTGCTCGACTTCTCGGTGGCCAAGGTCGACGCACCCGACGCGATGCAGACGCGCGCCGGGGTGGTGTTCGGAACGCCTGCATACATGAGCCCGGAGCAGGGGCGCGGTGTGCCGCTCGATCGACGCTCGGACATTTACGCGGTTGGGATCGTGGCCTACGAGATGCTGAGCGGAAAGCCGCCCTTCGACGGGCGCATTCCGACCGAAGTCGTGATGATGCACCTGCGCGACAAACCGGCGGTGCTGACCGGCTTGCCGCAAGAAGTGATCAACATGGTCATGAAGGCGCTGGAGAAGGAGCCCGGGCGCCGACAGCAGACCACCGACGAGCTCGACCAGGAGTGTCAACAGCTCTTGATGGAGCTGGCGCCACGTCAGACTCCGGCCGGCGTCCCGATCATGGGGTCGCGACCCATGGCGCAGATCGCGCCGCCCCCTGCAGGTCCTCCGGCCAGTGCCGGCAGTGATCAGCGGACGATGATGGCGCAGGCGCCGATCCTGCCGAGCGCATCTCCGTCGTCGGGGATGGCCTCCAGCGGGCCGCCTCCTGGGGCCGCGGCTACTGCGCCGGGGGCCGGCGCAGGCAGCGATCAGCGGACCATGATGGCCGATGCGCCGATCTTGCCGGCGCGCAGCGCTCCCCCGACGGCAACTCCCAATTCGGAGCTGCGGACGATGATGAGTGAGGCGCCGGTGATCCCCGCGTCCGC
>JBBQIO010000355.1:0-4899 GCA_038325015.1 Polyangia bacterium | reverse complement strand
TACACGCTCCGTCCCGGCTTCGGCTATCCGCTCGACGACTGGCGCGTCAAAGAGACGTGGCGCCTGTTCAACGCCGGTGTGGTGCACGACAAAGACGATCCATGCCGGCTCGAATGGTGGATCTTGTGGCGGCGCGTCTCGGGCGGCCTCACCAAGACGCAGCAGGATGAGCTGTGGAAACGGGTCGCGCCGTTCATCTTGCCGTCCTTCGCCAAAAAGGCCGAGCGCAAACCCGTCGGGCCGCAGGAGACCGCCGAGATGTGGCGCACGCTGGCGGCCATGGAGCGCCTGACCGGCAAACAGAAAGTCGAGCTCGGCGATCTCCTGCTTGCTCAGCTGGAGAGCCGGCGCAGCGACAAGAAGCTCGTCGACCTGGCGCCCTGGGCGCTCGGCCGGCTCGGCGCGCGCGTGCCGCTGTACGGCCCGGTGGAAGATCTCGTGCCCGCCAAAAAAGTCGAGCGCTGGCTCGAGCGCATGCTGGTCGTCGAGTCGCGTGGCGATGCGCTGGCAACGGCAGTCGCCGAGATGGCCCGCGCTTCGGGAGATCGCGTGCGCGATCTGGACGAATCGTTGCGCCAGCGGGTCGCGCATTGGCTCCGGCAGCGCGACGAGCTGGGCATGCGTTTGGCGCGCGTCGTCCTCGAACCCACTGCGCGCGAAGAGCAGGAGCAGCGCCTGGCCTTCGGAGATTCGCTGCCCTCTGGGTTGCGCCTGGCGGCGACCGCGGACTAATCCGGACTAATCCGGATTAGCTACGTCCCTACTGCGGCGGAAATAGCCGTCCGATCAGCGCTTGCGGCGTGTGCACCGTGAACAGCTGCCGGCCGTGCTCGGGGCGCATGAACCCCTCGGCAACACAGCGCTCGACGAAGGCCATGAACAGCTCGAAGTGACCTTCGATGTCGAAAAAGGCGAACGGCTTGCGATGCAGGCCGAGCTGCTGCCAGGCGACCAGCTCGGTCCATTCTTCGAGTGTGCCGAAGCCGCCTGGAAGCGCGCAAAACGCGTCGCCCATCTCCATCATTCGCGCTTTTCGCTCGTGAATCGTCTGCGTCACGATGAGCCGCGTCAGGTGCGGATGGGCCAGCTCGCGCTCGACCAGCGTCCTGGGAATGACGCCGACGACCTGACCGCCGGCGCCGAGGACCGCGTTGGCCAGCCCACCTTCGAGCCCGTGACTCGAGCCGCCGTAGACCAGGCCGATGTCGGCGAACGCCAGCGCCTCACCCAGGCCGTGTACGGAGGAGAGGAAGGCGGGTCGATTGCCCGGGGCAGTAGCGCCATACACACACAGCCACTTCATCGCCCCCGAGAGCTTACCACGAGGCGTTGCAGGCTCTGGCTCGTGGAGTCGCTGCGCCGCTGCGGCGAAAAAATCGGCGATCGGGAAACACCCGATGCGCTCGACAAGGTACGCTCGTTACCCATGGCCCTCGTACGAGATACGTTCTGTTCGTATTGCGGCGTGCCCTACGCGGTGGCGCTCGACTACCCGCGGACCTGCGCCAGCTGCAAGACGCAGATCTGGGCCAACCCGATTCCGGTCTCGGTCGTCCTCGTACCCGTCGCGACGGGTGAGCGCGTGGGCCTACTGGTGGTGCGGCGCGGGATCGAACCGGGCATTGGCAAGCTCGCGCTGGTCGGCGGCTTCCTGGAGGAGCACGAGACATGGGCCGAAGGCGGCGCGCGCGAGCTCGTCGAAGAGACGGGCGCGATCGTCGATGCCGCGACGCTGACGCCGTTTTGGTTCACCTCGACGGCGCCGCGGCCCAATCGCGTGCTGCTGTTCTCGACCGCGCCGACGGTCGCCGCCGCGACGCTGGCCCCGATGGCGCCGAATGCAGAAACCATCGAGCGCGGCCTGGTCTTCGGGCCCGACGGGCTCGAGGAGGCGTTTGCATTCCCACTGCACGTCGACGCCGCCCGACGCTTTTTCGCCGAGCAAGAAATCACCGGCGACCACGCCTTCAGGACGGTCTAAAAGCCTGCAGGGCGCTGGACATTGATTGCGATGAGCACTCTTGGATTTCATTGCAGGAGCGGTTTGGCGGCCTAAAGCTCGTGCTTCATCCCAAAGACGAGCCGGCCACCTATCGGTTTGGGCTCAAGCTGGGTCGCAAAGATGCCCAGAGGAAGCCGCTTCGCGAAGATCCGGAAGCGACTGAGCGGCGGCTCGCCCCGATCGGTTCGACGTGGAATTTGTGGAGCGTCAGGCACGCGCATCACGTGCTTCCTCCTCCTGCGCTCGGCGAGGCCCGTCAGGATGGATTTTCGCTGCTCGAGGGATGACCGCTCAAACGGACCTCGTGCTGGTGGTCGTTCCACGTCTCGCCCCCGCAGCACGCAGATCAAATCCTGCGAGACTTCACTCGGGGAGCGGCTCGGTCGTGACGCCGATCCCTGGAGAGCCGTTGATCCAGATCTGCGCGACGACGACCACGTTGTGGGCGTAGACCGCCTTTTGGATCCACCCGAGAACGGTCGGGACATCGACGATCGCTCCGTCCGGCAGGAGGCACTGCACGCCACGGCGCGTACCCGCGAGCTGGAGGACGGTCTCCCAGGCTTCGATCCACGCCATCTCGCGCGCCGTGTTGCTGCGAGCCATAACGAAACTGTACTACTAAGACCTAATCGACCCCTTCGTCGGCGAGGACGGGCGGCTTGAGGTCGACGCCGGTGGCGTCTGCGTCGGTGTCCTCGGGCGGCAAGTCCGAATCGGCCGTCTGATCGCGATGGGCGAGCGCATTGCCAAGGTCCACCAGCGTCGCGCCAGCGCCGCCGATGAGCAGCGCCGGCCGCAGCTCATCGAGCCCCCAGGGTTGCGGCTTGCCCGACGTGACGGCAAACGCTCCGCCGTCGATGCGGCCCACCACCGCCATGCTGCCGTTGGTGGTAGCGCGCGCGATCTCGCGCGACTCCGGCAGGGTCGAGACATCGACCTCGACCAGCCCGCCCTCACACGACATCACTAGCGAATCGCCGAGCGCCCGCCGTTCGAGCAAGAGCACGTTACCGAGCGGCGACTCGAAAATAGGGATCCATCCGTCAAGCCGACCGGTCGACGTCAGCCGCGCGAACGGCAAGTAATAGAGCTGCGGGTCCATGACCTTGCGCGCCAACAGGCCCTGCGGCACCGGCACGACCTCGACCACCCCTTGATCATGCACCGCGACGACGTTGCGCCCCTGCATGAGCCAGCTTCCCGGCTGATGCGAGGTGCAGCCGAACAGCACGTTCTTGGCGCTCGACCCCTTCAAAAAGGCCGCGATCAGGATCGCCACTTCCGACGCATTGCCCGGATCCTTGAGCCGACGGTCGCCGTTCCACAGCACGAAATTCCCGGGGAGCCGATGTACCGCGTCGAAGTGAAAGAAGCGCCCCGGCGTCGGCCAAACTAGCGCCAGTTTCTCGCCGATCTTGATCTTGGTGATGAGCTCGGGATCCGATGGTCGACCGAGATGAATCGAGCCATCGGGCGCGATCGCGACGAAGAGCAGGCCACGTGGCGTCAGCCCATTCGATCGAAGAGTCCGCAGCCCGTGCAACAGCGCCGTCGGTCCCGAATATTTTTCAACGATCACACTACCCATCGCGACCCTCGCTTACAAACAGAGCATAAAACAGTAAAAATCATGAGTTTATGGATTTGGGAGCCGGGGAATATACAGCACGACCGCATCTTACGCCAGTGGTCGCGCCAGGCCCGCGAGCTTGGCCTTCAGCCGGTCGACGTCGAGCATGCGCTCCATCCCTTCGCCGCCCGAGGTCGCGTAGGACGCGTGCCGCCGGTACTGGTCGAGGGCCAGCTCGAAGCAGCGCTGCGCCCCGTCGTGGTCGCCCGCCAAGAGCCGTTTTTCCCCCACCGCGTCCCAGATCTGCGCGCAGCCGTGCTCGTTATCAGCCTCACCCGCTTCGACTGGAACACGCGTGGCCGCGGCATCGAAGTCGCCGCTGGCGATCAGCGCGGCGATGCTGTCGATCATCGCCTGCCACACGCGCTTGCTCCGAGCGAGCGCCTCGTCGATCTTGGCCAGCGTCTCATGCGCGAAACGCCGGACGATCGCTGCGCGCGGCCCTTCGGCTCTGTCGATCGCCTCGACACGCTCGGCGAGCGCCCGCCGATAACCGAGCAGCGAATCGGCGTAGGCCGCGCATGCGGTGACGATCAGTACCGACTCGTCCCCCAGCGGATCGTCGCCGAGCGGATTCATTAGGCAGTGCGCCACCGCGCTGACTAGCTCGTCGGGAGGCGGCGAAATACGCACCGCGATCTGCAGCGCGAGCGCGCGACGGCCTACATCGGGAGAATAAAGCAGCACTGAGATCCCGGCCAGCACTGCGGGCAGCGCCCACAATCGCACCGATGCCGCGTCGCGACTCGCGTCGTCGGACGCCAAGAGCACGTCCCGAATGCACGTTTCGATCGCGCTCGTGTCCATGCCTACAGCGTAGCAATTCCTGCTAAAACCGAGGTGTGAACGATCCTTCGGACGGGCAGAGACGGGCTTGGTCGGTGGCGGTTTTCGCACGCCATCAGGGGCGCGTTTTGTTGATTCATCATCGCCGCCTCGGCGTCTGGCTGCCGCCCGGGGGCGAGTGTGAAGCGGGCGAGACGCCACTGGAAGCCGCGCGCCGCGAGCTCGCCGAAGAGACCGGGCTGGTCGGGCGATTCCCGACTTTGCCGCCGCCGCTCTCGGTGCAGGGCACGCCGCCCGGCCTTTTGGGCTATGAGGAGCACGACGCCGGATCAAAAGGGCTGCATCTGAATTTTGCGTTCGTCGCCGATGTCGACACCGACGCGGTCATCCCCAACAGCGAGATTTCTTCGTTTCGTTGGGTGACGTCGGCGGACGATCTCGACGCGCCGGCCAACGTCGGCGAGCTGGTCGCGCTGGC
>JBBQIO010000354.1:0-4900 GCA_038325015.1 Polyangia bacterium | reverse complement strand
GAACGAGCGATTATTCACACGCGGGCCTTCGGCGGCCTACACCGCGCGGTGCATTTTTGTCGCACTGAGGAAAAGTGCACCGCTCGCACCCGAGCGAGCGCTTAATCGCGCTTCGGCGGAGCCAACGCGTCCACGACCGCGCGCGAATCGGCTGGGTTTTGCATCGCTTCGGCGACCGGGTCGAGTCGGTTGCGAACCATCGGAAGATCGACGCGCAGCTCTTCGACCAGCTGGATCAGCTTGGTGATCTTGCGCTCGGCCAAGAGGTTGATCTGCAAGTCGAGGTGCGAGCGATTGTCGGCGCGGCGGCCGAGCCGATTCTGCGTTGTCAGCACCATCGTGGCCACCAGCAGGGCCAAGAAGCTCAGCGTGCCCTGCATCGCGACGAACGGAAACGGATCCGGCGCCGCCAGCTGAAACCAACCCGCCACGCCTGTATTCCAAGCGATCCATGCCGCGGCCGCGCCCACGATGATGTAGAACGATCGAGGGTGGCCCATCTCCAGCGTGGCGCGCTCGATCCAGCGCTGGTGATTGTTCAGCTCGGACTCGGTTCGCGCGTGGAGCTCGCTGATGGTCTCCATGCTGAGCTGAACGTGGGCCGGCAGGCTAGTCGCGGGCTGCGCCTCCCCGGCGTCGGCGTGCTTGGCATCGTCGGAGTCCATCTATCCCAAAGTATGCCCAGCCTGCCGCCGCGCCGCTCGGATAAACTACATCACGGTGCACACCTCGCAGCCTGAGCTCACGCTCGCCCTGGCTCTCGCCGCCTTGGCTCGGCAGCGTCGGGCCGGCCAGATACTCGAGGCCGAGCACGCCGCGCGCGAGCTTCTGTCGGCGCATCCCGGCAGCGGCGAGGTGTGGAGCCAGGTTGCACAGCTACAGGAAGCCAAAGGAAATCGCCGAGACGCGGAAGCAGCCTATCGCCGCGCTATCGAGCTCGCCCCCGAGCTGGTCGAGCCGCATTTGAACCTGGCCGTGCTCCTCGTTCGACGCGGGATCAGTGGTGAAGCACTGCTGCACTTCGAGCGCGCCGCAGAGCTTGCCCCCAAGGACCCGTTGGTGCTCTCCAACCTGGGCGCGATCTATCGCAAGCTGGGGCGGCTCGAGCGCGCCCTCGAGGTGCTGGAGCGGTCGCTGGCCTGCGGCGAGCAAGCTGCGGCGCAATCAAACCTCGGGCTCACGCTCGCCGATCAGGGGCGAGTTAGCGAGGCGCTGGCGCACCTCGAACGGGCGGTTGCGCTTCGTCCCGAGCGGCTCGAATTCCACGACAGCCTGCTCCTGCAGATGCACTACGTCCCGGTCAGCGCCGCGCGCATGGCGGCTGCACACGAACGCTACGGCCGGATTGCCGCCTCCAAAGTGACGCTCCTTCGAGCAACGGTGTGCGACCGCTTGCCCGAGCGTCGCCTCCGCGTCGGGCTGGTCTCGGCCGATCTACGGAGCCATTCGGTGGCCTTCTTCTTGGAGCCGCTCCTTTTGCATCGTGATCCGGCGCGCATCGAGTACGTCGCCTACAGCGGCGTGCTCGACGAGGACGCAGTCTCGGCGCGGTTGCGTGAGCATTGTGTCGCATGGCGTCGGACCGCCGCGCTCGAGGATGGGGCGGTGGCCGACATGGTGCGTGCCGATGGGATCGATGTGCTGATCGATCTGGCCGGCCACACCGCGGGAGCGCGGCTCGGCGTGTTCGCGCGCGGCCCGGCGCCGCTGCAAGTCTCCTATCTCGGCTATCCCGACGACACCGGTCTGACCGCGATCGACTATCGCGTCACCGATGGCTGGGCGGATCCGCCCGCCATTGTGGGTGGCGAAAGCACCAATCGAGTGCTCCGCATGGAGGGTGGCTTTCTCTGCTACCAGCCGCTGCCGTCCAGCCCACCGGTTGCGCCTGCGCCGTCGGCGGGCAACCCTTTGACCTTTGGCAGCTTCAGCACGCTCAACAAGCTCTCCGACGACACGCTTGACCTGTGGTCGCGCGTTCTCGACGGCGCGGCGGGCGCTCGGCTGTACCTCAAAGATCGAAATCTCGCCGACGTCGGCACGCGCGCGCGACTGTCGGCGCGGCTCACCGAGCACGGCTTGACCGCGGATCGCGTCCTATTCGGTGGGCCGAACGCTCAGCTCGCGGAACATCTGGCGCACTACAGCCACGTCGATATTGCGCTCGACACGTTTCCCTATCACGGCGCCACCACGACCTGCGACGCGCTGTGGATGGGCGTGCCGGTGGTGACGCTGGCCGGCGACCATCACGTCTCGCGGGTCGGCGTCAGCCTCTTGATGCGCGCGGGTTTGCAGTCGCTCGTCGCGCATACGCCCGACGAATATGTGCGTATCGCGCTCGCGCTGGCGGCCGATCCGGGCCGTCGACAATCCCTGCGCGCCACGCTTCGTCAGGATCTGAACCGCGAAGGGCTGACGGATGGCGAGCGTGCGGCCAGGGCGTTCGAGGCGGTGTTGCGCCAGGCCTGGATCAGGTTGGTTCGATCCATTTGTGCACCCTAAGCGGCGATTTAGAACAGGTCTGCGATCCAGCCACCCGCCGCTTCGACTCCGCCCACCACGCCGCCGATGGCATTGGCCGCCAGGGCCGCCGGGGCCTCGGCGATGTCGGTCAGAGCGCGGATTCCGCCGCCGAGAATTTCTCCGCCGAGCGAGTCTTTGTCGATGCCGAGCGCGTCGTCGGCGGCATCGCCGAGTCCTTTGCCCACCTGGTCCATCGCTTGAAACGCGCCCATGTTGTAGGTCTTGCCGTCCGCGTTCGTGGCGGTGCCGAACATGCCGGAGCTGGCACCGAGCGCGTCGATGCCGAGGCCGACGTCGGCGACGACGGCGCCGGTTTCGAGGACCGCGGTCGAGACCCCCGCCGTGACCGCTCCAGCGGCGAGACCGAGGTTGCCGCCGCCGAACGCTTTGTCGGCCACGTCGCCAAGATGCTGCGATTCGTTCCACGCCGCCTCGACGGTGCCCTGGGCGTTGCCGTCTTTGTCTTTGCCCCACAATTCCATGTCTTCGGCGTGATGGTCGCCGGCCACGCCCAGGCCGATCGCAGCCGCAATCGGGGCCGCCACCGCAGCCATGGGAGCGCAGGCTGCAACCGCTCCGGCGCCGAGCAAACCAGACGCGCCGATGCCCAGTCCGCCGGCCGCGACGCTGGCCAAGCCGCCCGCGACGTCGAGGCCACCGTGGACATGATCTTGCTCCTTGGCGTCCGTCTTGGTGAACCGCTCGACACCGTCGGCGATCGACATCGCGCCACCGACGACGCCGAGGGCGCCGGTGATACCGCCCAGCGCGCCGCCCGCGGCGTAGGGAGCGGCCTCTTCGGCAGCCATCGATTCGACCTGCGTCGCCGGCGCGCCGTCGAAAAAGGCATTTTCCGACGGCATGAAGCCGTTTTCGGAAGCTCCAATCGGGGCCGGCGCGTCGTAGTTCACTCCGAACGGCCGCGCCATCTCGTTGGCCATATCGGCGTCTTCGGAGCCAGTCATGGCCTTCCACCAACCGGGCAGCGTACCGCCGGTACCGGTCCAGGCTGCGTTCGCTCCGCCCGCGGCCTGATTGTCGTAATCGAGGTTTGTCTGGTCGGCCGTCTTCTTGGTGAACTCCATAGATGCAGAATACGGCGGATCGCCGGAAATGGGTGTTAGTTGATAAATTTAGTATAAAATAACAGATGCGCTAATTAAGTAACGGCGCGGGCCCAACCCCCCAAAGAGTAAACTTACTAAGATTTCCCGGATCGTAGGCTACGTACGCCGCATCGCCCTCGATCGGCGTTCGGCCCATGGCGCGGACCTGCGCGCTGGTGAATTCGTCGCCTTTACTGACCGTGCCACCCTCCGGAAGGTCGACCTGGTAGCGCACCTCGAGCCAGCTCGCGCCGCGGGCAGGCTGTCGCATCGATGCGCCGAGCACGCGGCCGACCGCGATCTGGCCGTTGCGCAAGAGGCTCCCGTGTTGCCACTTCTTGACCACGACGGTGAAAAACAGCACCCCCGCCGCGAGCACCATGGCGATGAGAAACCCGAGCGCGGGCGCGAATTTTTTCGCGGCTGTGGCCTGCCAATCGGCAAGCCCCTCTTGGGGAATGAGCATGTTGCTTTGGCCGAACACGCCGCGGAAGCGCCAGTAGAGGGTCGGCTGCTCCGGGGCCAGCGCGTGCGCGACCGCTGCCGGAAGGTCGATCACCTCGCTCTGGCTCTGCCCTTTGTCGTCGGTGTAGACGAACGTCGCATGGCCGAATTCGTGAACGCCCAACCGACCTTCGCTGCGTGTGATGTGCGGGGCGCGCAGCACCGCCGGCATTCCTGGCGTCTGCCCGATGTGCTTACGCATCATGACGGATACCACCGCCAAGATGCCCAGTAGCACCATGGCCAGAATCACCAGAGTCACGACGATCGCGGTGGCGCGCGGGCTGTGACCGGGCGGCAAGCCATGCGGTGGGGGGCCGGTCAACTCCGGTGGTAGCGCTCCGATGAAGTCGCTTTTGGACACGAGCTCTCCCTAAAACTGTCGGCGCTGGCGCGTCACCATCGACAGACCATGCTTGAACCGCAGCGTGACCGCGGCTTCGGGAACCACCCGGTGGCCGGGTACCGTGCGCAGTGAAAAACGCTGCACGATGGTCGCCAATAGCAGCGCCCCCTCCATCAACGCGAACTGATTGCCAATGCACACGCGCGGCCCGCCACCGAATGGCATATAGGCAAATTTGGGCAGCGTCTTGGCGAAGCCATTTTCCCAGCGCTCGGGCGCAAAAGCCAGCGGAGCGGCAAACCAGCGCGGGTCGCGATGAATCGTGTACGGGACCACCCAGATCCAGCTCTCGGCGGGGAAATGATGTCCGTCGATCTCGACATCGGTCAGCGCCTCGCGCCCAATCGACCACGCCGGC
>JBBQIO010000353.1:0-4906 GCA_038325015.1 Polyangia bacterium | reverse complement strand
GCCGAATCGGAACCGGCAGGTCACTGTCCATCCACTCCAGCGAGGCGTTCCATCAGCACTTACGCGCCGCGCACAAATCCCCCGAGCAGCGCGTCGCTCTCCGACAACGCACGCACGTCGAGCATCGTCTCGCCCACGTCGTCGCTCGCAGGGGCGTCGTGCCCGCTACATCGGCCAGAGAAAAAATCTCCTCGATGTCCGTCGCAACGCTGCCGTCACCAACCTTCACGTAGCGCGTCTCCTCGATGCTGCCGCGTAGGTTGGTCGGTGCTCTAGACGCAGCCGACCCAATCATCCATCCGCCCCGCGACAAACGCGGTGCGCGAGCAAGTTTGGCGCAGCCAAACGAGGAAGACTAGACGCAGCCGACCCAATCATCCATCCGCTCCGCGACAAACGCGGTTCGCGAGCAAGTTTGGCGCAGCCAAACGAGGAAGACTAGACGCAGCCGACCCAATCGTCCCTCCGCCCCGCGAGAAACGCGGTGGGGGGAGGCTCGTTTGGCTGCGCCAAACGAGGGGGGACGGGAACGTCCCCCAGTTTATTGATGCTCGCGAGCGCTTAAGCTAGGCTCGCAGGCATGACGCTCGGCCTCGTATGCGATGCGTGTGACGCCCTGTCCGCGCTCAACGCCACCACGTGTCAGGCCTGCGGTGCATCGCTCGGGATCGTGCCGCGTCCGGCCCCGACGCCCGCCGCGGGTGTGCCCGCGGCAATGCAGACCGCCACGCCGAGCGCACGGACGTGTAGCAGCTGCGGTCACGAGGTGGCTGGCGCCATGCGCTTTTGCGGCAACTGCGGGGCGCCCATGGGCACGCCGACCGAGCTCGCGGCCAGCCCGCCACCAAAACGGCAGGGCCCAAAGACGATGTTTTTCGGCGCTATGCAGGCCCCTGGACGCGCCAAGCTCATCCTCATCGCCGGCGAAGGCATGGACGGGGTCTCTTACGTGCTGTCGTCGACGGACCATGTCGCCGGCCGCGTCGAGGGCGCGATCGTCTTCGGCGACGACCCGCTGCTTTCGCCGCGCCACGCCAACTTTTTTTACCGCGACGGCAAGCTGGTGGTACGCGATGAGAGCTCGGTCAACGGCGTGTTCGTGCGCATCATCCGTCCGCGCCAGATTCCGTCGGGGTCGACATTTCTCGTCGGTGAGCAGCTTTTACGCATCGACGTCAGCGCGCCCGACTC
The DNA here is from genome assembly GCA_038325015.1 of Polyangia bacterium. Classification (GTDB taxonomy): domain Bacteria; phylum Myxococcota_A; class Polyangia; order Palsa-1104; family Palsa-1104; genus JBBQIO01. The sequence continues at coordinate 3,715 of JBBQIO010000353.1, read as the reverse complement.
GGCGCCCCTCCCGGATGCCGAGGGCACCTACTTCTACAGCTCGCCCAAGCGCTCCTCCAAGCTCAGCCTGACCCAGCTTTTGGCCGGCGGCCATCCCGGTATGATCTTTCGCGCCCGCGACGACACTCTTACGATTGGGCGCGAAGACAACGACATCAATTTTCCGGACGATCCGTTCATCTCGGGGCGGCATGCCACGGTGCAGGCGATCGACACGCCGCTCGGCGCAGCGTTCGTGCTGACCGATCTGGGCTCCAAGAATGGGACGTTTTTGCGGGTCCACGACGAGACCGTGCTGGCCCACGGCGACTACGTATTTTTGGGCCAGCAGCTCTTGCGCGTTGAGGTTACATGAGCGAGCTCCGCGGCATCCATGACGCGCCAGAACAGCCAGGGGGACGAGTGTGAACGTCTGCCACAAGTGTGGAACGGATAACAAACCCCTCTACAAGTTCTGCATCAAGTGCGGCGGGGATCTGCCGGCCGCTGGGCCGGGCGGCATGAGCAACTCGCCGATGGCGATGCCCGACGACCGCGCGTTTCTCGACGCACTGGCCGACGCGGTGCAGGTGCCGGCGGCGACTCCGGTGCCTCCGGTGCCTCCGTTGCCGGAACAGGAGCAGGTCACTCGACCGATCGACGTGCCCGCACCGGCCGAGGCGCAGGCCGATGTCGACTCGTCGCCCTACTACGCCGCGCCGCCCGAGACCTCCGCGACACCGACGCCGCCGAACGCGTACGAGCTGCCGGATCTATCGCAGCTCGAAGCGGCACCGCTCGAAGCGCCGAGCGCCGCACCCGCAGCGTTCGACTTTCACCCCGCCGCCGACGTGACCTCGCCCACCGGAGCAGGCGCCTCGACCGGCAGCCGCCCGTGTCCCAACTGCGGGCACATGGTGCCCAACGATTTTGCTTTTTGCGGACAGTGCGGCGCGCGCTTCGATGACATCACGGCCAACAATCCGTTGCCGGTCGTTTCGTCCAGTACGCAGGGCAGTCCGCGCGGCCGATTGGTTCTGGTGCGGCCAGACGGCACCGAAGGCGGGGCGCATCCTCTCGAAGAGGGCGAAAATCTGATCGGTCGTGGCGTCGGAGCGCTGTTCGACTCCGATGGGTATCTGTCGCCGCGCCACGCGGATCTGGTGCTCAACGCCGCCGGCCTCGTCGTGCGCGACAACGCCAGCCTCAACGGGGTCTTTGCGCGCATCGTCGGCGAAGAGGAGCTCAACGACGGCGACATTTTTCGCATCGGCCAGGAGCTGCTGCGCTTCGATGCGATTCGCGCGCCAGAACCGCTCGAGGACGGCACCGAGATTCTCGGGTCACCCAATCCTGGCTACTGGGGCCGGCTGGCGGTGATCGTCGGGCCGGCTCAGGATGGCTCGGCTTTCCCGCTGTTTGGCGATGCGATCGTGCTCGGCCGCGAGCACGGCGACATCATCTTTCCCGAGGACGGCTACGTCTCGGGCACGCACGCGCGTGTCGCTTTTCGTGACGACCGCTACTACCTGGCCGATATGAACAGCTCGAACGGAACGTTCCTGCGCGTGCGCGGCGAGCGCGTCGTTCCGCCCGGCACGTTCTTGTTGATGGGTCAGCAGCTCTTCCGCGTCGCGTATTAGTCCGTCTTAGTTCTCACGTCTCTAGGCGTGGGCTGGCGACATCGCTTTGTCGACCAGATCGACAAATCGACAAAATTCGTTGCGACGGTTCGGGCCGAGCTCCGACTTTCCCTTAGAGGAGAGTCGCATGCGGACCACGATTGCCATTCTGTTGCTGTTCCAGCTCGTTTCGACCGTGCACGCCGATGAACGCTCGGTAGCGCGCGAGCACTACATCAAGGGCAACAAGGAGTTCGATCTCGGCCTGTACGAGGACGCCATCCAGGATCTGATGGCGGCGTATCAGGCCAAAGATGACCCTGCGTTTCTCTACAACATTGCCCAGGCGCATCGACTAGCCGGCCACCCCAATGACGCGCTGCGCTTTTATCGGGTTTACCTGGTCAAGGTGCCACGCGCGCCGAACCGCGCCGACGTCGAAATCAAGATCGCCGAGCTGGAAAAAGCCGTCGACCAGCAACATCGAACCCAGACGCAGCTGCCGCCCGATCAGGCGCTCAAACCCAGCGTGCAGCCCGAAGCCGCGCCGCCGCCGAAGCTCGAGGTCGTCGAGGAGCCCAAATCGACCGTGCCCGTCATCGCTATCGCGCCACGCGATCTCCGGCCTGCCAAGCATCTGAAGACGGCCGGCGTGGCCACCATCGGCGCTGGCGCCGTGCTGGCGGCCGTCGGCATCGGTATGGCCTTCGTCGCATCGGCGCAGGCCGACGCCATCAGCCGCGCGCCAACCTTCAGCCAAAGTCAGCTCGACGCCTACCACAGCGACCGTGCCGTGGAGGGCGCGCTCCTCGGCGTGGGCAGCGCGGCGATCGTCGCTGGCGCGATTGTCTATGGCGTCGGCTGGCATCGCTCGCACTCGCCCCGTCTGTCCCTCGTGCCCACCTCGCTGCCCGGCGGCGCTGGGCTCAACGCTTTTGGCTCCTGGTGAAAAGGAAACCCATGCGCACGTCCATTCTTGCTCTGTCTCTCTTCGTGTTGGGCTGCCACGCACCGAACACCGCCAACAAGCTGTGCTCCGCAGCGGTCGCCTGCCCTTCTGGGCAAGAGTGCAGCGTGGGTACTTCTCGCTGCGTGCCGATACACGGCGCCGACATGCTGCTGCCGAACCGAAACGACCTGAGCGTGCCTGAGGTCGGCGACCTAAGCGTGCCGCACAGCGACGATCTAGCGGCGGCCGACCTACTGGCGGTCGACCTGGCCACGCGCAAGAGCAATGGTCAGACCTGCGCCGGCCCCGCGGAATGCGGCACCGGTCAGTGCGTCGACGGAGTGTGTTGCGACACCGCGTGCAACGGACAATGTGAAGCCTGCGACATCACGCCCGGAACCTGTACGCAAGTCAGCGGTCCGCCGCACAGCGCACGTACGAGCTGCACCGGAGCGGGTTCCAAGTGCGGAGGCGTGTGCGGCCTACAGCGCACGGCGTGCGACTTTCCCGACAGCGGAACCTCCTGCGGGGACCAGAGCTGCACCAAGAGCGTGAAGACGCTGGCCGTGAGCTGCGACGGCAAAGGCGGTTGCGCGGTACCTCTAACCCAGTCGTGCGGCGCGTTCACCTGCAACGGCAACGACTGCAACGTGACGTGCAGCGATTCGACCGTGTGCGTCGCTCCGGCGGTGTGCATCGGCGCCACCTGCCAGGGGCAAAAAGCCGACGGCGCCATGTGCACCGGCAATGGCGATTGCATTCACGGCAACTGCGTCGACGGCGTGTGCTGCAACAGCGGTTGCACCGGGCAGTGCCAAGCGTGCGATGTCACCAGCCACTTCGGGACCTGCGTGCAGGTGCCGAGCGGCGTTCCCCACGGCAGTCGCGCCGCATGCGCCGGCAAAGGCACGGCGTGTGCCGGGCAGTGCGGCACGCAGCCCACCGCGTGCGACTACGGCTCGGCATCGTGCCGCGACGCCAGCTGCGACACGGGCACGGCCATCGCTGCTGCCACCTGCTTCAACGGGGGCTGTCCGGCCGTGCAAAAAACAACGTGCTTTCCGCTCACCTGCGGCGCGACCGCGTGCAAGGCGCTGTGCGCCAACGACGGCGACTGCGCCGTCGGCGAGTACTGCAATAGCGGCGTGTGCATGGCCACCAAGCC
>JBBQIO010000352.1:0-4912 GCA_038325015.1 Polyangia bacterium | reverse complement strand
GTACTACTACTTCGTTTTTCCCGACTGGGCCTGGATGTACCTGGTCGACCCGCGCCGGCTGCCGCTCGGCATCGGGCTGTTGGTCGTGCTCGCGTTCGCGGCGTGCATGCTCGGCGGCTACCTGTCCGGCTGGGCGCTCTTGCGGGCCAAGAAGCCGCGCTTCTTGTGGTTGGCATTAACCCTGATATCGCTTTCATTGGTCGCTTTTTCGTTATTTTCTCGAGGTCGGTTATTTAGCGATGGAACCTATTCTTCATATCAAGCGGGAACCGCGCTCTCCTTGGGCGAGGGCAAGCTCGGCTGGGCGCTGAGCATCACCACAGCCGGTGTCGTCGGCTCACTCGGCTGGTTGGGGCAGTGGTTGGTCCGGCGCGGCCGCAGCTTCACCACCGGCGCCGATGGCGATGTCGGAGTCGACGCCACGCCAGCTCCAATATCAGGCCCGGTGCCCGATGCGCCCCAAGCCCCTGTCGCTACCGCCGTCGCTGTCGCCGTCGCTGTTCCGACCGCGGACCCGGCGGCAAAGCCAGCCGCCAAGCCCAAAGCGCCGTCGTCGCTCAAGCCGACGGTGGTCCCGGGCAGCGCCGAAGCCAAAGCGCTGACCGCGTCGCTGTTGCAGTCGGCCGCGTCCCCCCCCTCGCCATCGACCGCAACGACCGCGCCGAGCCCAGAGCCGAGCCCCACCAAAAAAAGCGAGACCCCGCCGCGCGGGTCAGGCCGCCCCTAACCCCCCTCTTGCGCACACGCCCTCGTTTCTTGATCTGATGTGGCGCCGGATGGTACGGTGCCAATCGTGCGTACTCGACGGAGCTGGGGGTTGCCGCTGTTGGCCTTGGCGTTGCTGGGGTCGACCAGCGGCTGCGGGCCGATCGAATACATCACGGTCGTGACCTTCGAAGCCGCGTCGGAGCTGGCCACGGCAAAAGGGCTGCACGCCGATCGAACCGCGCCGTACGAATACACTGCCGCCGTCGAGTATCTTCACAAGGCACGCGAGCTGGGTGGCTTTGCCCGCTATCAACAATCGGTGGAGCTGGGCAAAAAGGCGCGGGACATGGGCCATAAAGCCTCCGAGATCGCGCGCACAGCCGCGGCCCATCCAGAAGCCATGCCCGTCCGCCCGGTCCCGGCTCTATAAATGACCATTCGACGCCGCTGGTCGAGCACCGTGCTGCGCAGCGCACGTGTCGTGGCATTGAGCGGCCTTGGCGTGCTCGCCACCGGCTGCCCCGGGTCGCAGCTCAAGGACCACATGCGCGGTGTGCGCGACGTGATTGCCCAGGCGCGGGCCAACGGCGCGTACGTGTGCGCGCCACGCGAGCTGGCCATGGCCGATTCGCACGCCGATTTTGCCGATGACGAGCTCACCGCCGGCGACTATTTCGCCGCCCGCATCGAGGTCAAGACCGCCGACGACAACGCCAAGCTCGCCTACGACAACAGCCCCAAGGCGCGCTGCAATCCCGACCCGGTCAAGCCGATCGGCGATCGCGACCACGACAAGATCCTGGACAATGTCGACAAGTGCCCGGACCAGCCCGAGGACTACGACGGCTTCCAGGACAAGGACGGCTGCCCGGATCCGGACAACGATCAGGACGGCATTCTCGACGCCGACGACAAATGTCCCAACGAGGCGGGCCCCAAAGAGAACGACGGCTGCCCGGACAAGGACAAAGACGGCGACGGCGTCATCGACCGGCTCGACAAGTGCCCCGACGTTCCCGGCCCCAAGGAGAACGCCGGCTGCCCCGATACCGATCGGGACGGCGACGGCGTCGTCGATCGGCTCGACAAGTGCCCGGACATCCCCGGCGACAAGGACAACGACGGTTGCCCGCGACAGAAGTTCATCGTGGTTACCAAGGACAAGATCGAGCTCAAGCAAAAGGTGCACTTCGCCACCGACAAGGCGCGCATCCTGCCCGACTCGTTCGCCATGCTCACCGAGATCGCCGACGTCCTCAAGGCGCGGCCCGAGGTGCGCGTGCGCATCGAAGGGCACACCGACTCGCGCGGCTCGATGAAGCACAACATGAAGCTGTCGCAAGCGCGCGCCGATTCGGTGACCCAGTTCCTGATCGGCAAAGGGGTCGACACAACGCATATGGAGCCGCGTGGCTTCGGTCCGACGCAACCGGTCGGCGAGAACCGAACCGCGTCCGGTCGTGAAGAGAATCGACGCGTCGAATTCATCATCACTGCGCAGTAAGGACCGCGAATGAATACGTTGATCCGCATGACGCGAATCGATCTGAGGCCCTTTTCGCGCCTGCTCTTGTGCGCGCTGGCGCTTGGCGCGGCCGGCGTCGCGCGTGCCGATGACGTGGAAAAGCAGGTCAGTCGCATGAACCAAAAGGCGATGGAGGACTTCGACGCGCTCGAGTTCGATACTGCGCGCAAGACCTTGATCGACGCGGTGTCCATGCTGCGTGGCAATGGCCTCGACGAGACGCCACTGGCCGCCAAGACCTACTTGAACCTCGGCGTTCTGTATGTTGCGGGCTTCAAGGATCGCAGTCGCGGCATCGCGCAATTTGCCAGCGCCCTTAAGATTCGACCCGAGCTCAAGCTCGACCCGCAGGTCGCCTCGCCCGAGCTCGAAGAGGCGTTCGGAGTGGCACAGAAGCAGGCGGCGGCGGCGCGCAAGGTCGACAATTCTGGAAAGCCCGACAAGGGCAAGCCGGAGCCCCCCGAAGAGGTCAAGCCGCCGGTCGAGGTCACGGGCCTGGTGCATGCGCCGGTCGACGAAACGCGGCCCAATACCGCGATCCCGATCCACGCGCAGCTGGGCACCGACACCGGGGCGACGCGCCTGTTCGTGTTTTTCCGCGGCGCCGGCCAGGAGGACTTCTTGTCGTCGCCGATGAAGCAGAACGGCAACGAATGGGTCGGCGTCATTCCGAGCGAGATCGTCACCGGTCGCACGCTTCAGTATTATCTCGAAGCGCGCGATGCGCGCGGCCGTGCGGTCGTCGGGGCCGGCTCAGCGCCCAATCCATACATCATCAGCATCTCAGAGAGCGCTGCAGCACCGGGGACGATCCCGGAGATCGACGTCGAAGATCCGCTGCTGCGCGAGCGGCTCAAGAAAAAGCGCGAAGACGAAGAGCGCCGCCAAGCCGGCAAGCGCGACCATTTTTTCATCTTCGTGATGCCCGGCGTCGGCCTCGGCTATGAGCCTGCCGGCAACCACACCGAGGTCGCGTACCAGTATCAGGCGGCGACCAACAGCTACTCACCGGCACGCATCAAGTTCGACGGGTTTGCGCTCGCGCCGTTTCACCTCTCAGTCGAGGCCGGCGGCCTCATCACCGATCACTGGGCTGTCTCGCTGCTGGGCCGTTTCCAGGTGGTCAGCGGAGCCAACGCGCAGACCGTCGGCGACACCATGCAGTCGGTCAACCCGACCAGCGGTGCGTCGGGCGCGGTGGCCGGCCTGCTGCGTGTACGCTACCGCTTCTTGAGCGGGCGATTCCATCCCTACGCCCACGTCGACATCGGCGGCGGCCAGATCCGCCACTTCATCGATCTATCCAAGGCCGAGTCGAACACCTATCCGCTGGTCGATCGCGCTAGCGCCGATTCGTTCAACAACGACGGCTCGCCGGCGCCCAAGGACCCGACCAACGCGCGCTACCTGCATCAAGAGGTGTGTAGCAACCACGCCAACTGCACCGACAGCATCGCGCTCGGCTATTTTCTCGTCGGCGGTGGCGGCGGGCTCTGGTACGACTTCGCGGCGCACTTCGCCTTCATTGTCGATGTCAACATCCTGGGCGCGATCGGCACCGGCTCGTCACAGAGCGGCATGAACACCGATATCCAAATTGGGATCGGAGCTCATTTCCTCTAACCGGTCTGGCTCCTTTTTCAAAGGAAGTCCCATGCAGCGCTCAAGTCTCGGCGTGATGGCCTACGCGATCTGGAAGACTCTCGGTATCTCCATTCCGACCGTCCTCGAAGCGCAGATCGGCACGATCACCAAAGAGAAGTCCGACGCGCGCTTGAGCCACTGGGCGCGCGCCGTCATCCGCCACGCCGAAGTGAATCTGTCGGTCAACGGCCTGGCCAACGTGCCGACCGACCGCGCCTTCATCCTGATGTCGAATCACGAGAGCCACTTCGATATTCCACTGCTTTATACGGCGTTTGATCGCAGCATGCGGATGGTCGCCAAGGCCGAGCTGTTCAACGTGCCGATCTGGGGACGGGCGATGCGCGCGGCGGGGTTCGTGGCCGTTGACCGGCAGGGCAATCGCGAAGAGGCGCGTGCGGCGATGGAGCGCGCCGGCAAGATCTTGGCCGACGGCACCAGCGTGTGGATCGCGCCCGAGGGGACGCGCTCCGAAGACGGGTTCTTGGGCCCGTTCAAAAAGGGTGGCTTTCGCCTGGCGCTGGCCACGCACACGCCGATTGTCCCGGTGGGCATCGTCGGCTCTCGTCAGATCATGCCCAAGCACGGCCGGCGCATCGAGGTCGGTGTGCCGGTGCAGATCAATTTCGGGTCGCCGGTCCCGGTCGCCGATGGAGCGACTCTGTCTGATGAGGCGGCCGTCCAGGTCGTCTCCGAGCTGACCGTGCGCATCCGCGAGGCGATTCGCAACCTCGCCGGCAACCTTGCCGATCGACCGGCGAAATAGGACCGAACGGAAAGCGAGCGGCGCATGTCCACGTCGTCTGAGCTGGCCACCCGGGCGAGCACCCAGTCGCGGGAGCAATTCGTTGCCGCCCATCCCGGACTGTTTCTAGTTCGCCAGAATGCGGAACCGGACGCTGACATCGAGTTTCGGACGCGCGTCGGAGGCAAAAGTGCTGCAAGCGTGCCGGTCGATGGCGGCGAAACTGGCATCGAGGTCTTGCCGCTGCAAAAAGCGCCGGCAAATCCCTATCCCGAGCGCATCTCCGTCGG
>JBBQIO010000351.1:0-4922 GCA_038325015.1 Polyangia bacterium | reverse complement strand
ATCAGCACCGCGGAGTCGCCGGTGCGCAGCGCGTCATCGAGAAATTTTTCGGCGCGGGCCAGCGCCGCATCGGCACGCTCGCCGCGCACGTCGAGCTGCGCATAGCCGCGCACCTGTTCCATCGCGGGTGCATCTGGAGTGCGCGAGCGCTTGGTTGCCACCGGTGGCGCCGGACCGTCCACCAGCCGGACCTCGTCGAGTGGCACGGTCAGCTTGAGCAGGCCGGCCTGCACCGTGACCCGGTTGGCCTTGACGGCGGTGACCTGCCCGATGCCGCCGACGCGCGCGACCCAGACCCGCTTGCCCGTCGACAGATCGCGTTCGGTCGCCGGCCGACCGGGGGGGGCTGCGGCGGTCGGCGCCGCGTCGCGCATCAGGGATGCCGCGCGGTCGATCTCGCGACTGGCCTCGGCTACCACGGCCGGCGTCACCTGCCCTGCCGCGCGCCGCAGTACCGAGCGGCTGTTGTCGATCTCGGATCGTGCGCGACGTAGCGTTTCGACCGCTTCGTCGTGCGCTCCTTTGCGTGCTTTGGCCAATCGCTCCTCCGCTTGTGCGCTGAGCTGCTCGGCGCGCCGTCGTTCATGGGTGGCCGCCGCCAGCTCGGCATCGGCTGCGTGTCGCGCAGCGTCCAACATGCGCCGCTCACCTTCGAGCACGATCAACAGCTGCTCCAGCCCCGTGGTCGCATCGCCGGCCAGCTCGGTCGCGCGACTGCACAGCTCGGGCGACAGGCCGAGTCGACGCGCCACGACGATCGCGCCGGATGCGCCGGGCGTGCCGAGATGAAGCGCGTAGGTCGGTCGCAAAGACTCGACGTCGAAGCCGACCGATGCATTGGCAAAGCGTGCGTCCCGCGCAGCCAGCGCTTTGAGCCGGTCGTAGTGCGTCGTGACGATCACCGTCGCTGAGCGCGAGGCGAAGGCTTCGAGCACCGCCTGCGCCAGCGCCGCGCCCTGATCTGGATCGGTGCCGACCGCAACCTCGTCGAGGAGCAGCAGCATGCCGGGGCGCGCCCGTTCGAGGACTTGCGTCAGCGACAGGATGTGTGCCGAGAAGGTCGACAGGTTTCGTTCCAGGCTCTGGTCGTCGCCGACGTCGCTACCAACCTCGACGAAAAATGGGATGCGCGACCCCTCCTGCGTCGGCGTGTGCAGCCCGGCTCCGGCCATCAGCGCCACCAAGCCCGCGGTCTTGAGGGCCACCGTCTTGCCGCCGGCGTTTGGCCCGGAGATGACCAACGTGCGCCCGGCGCCGATGAGGATGTCGTTGGCGATGGTCTCGCGCCCCGAGAGCACCATCAGCGGGTGGCGCGCGCGGCGTAAGTCGAGCCCTTGATCGTGTCCGACGTCGGGTCCGATGTTGCAGAGCTCGGGCGGCGAGGCGCGGAGGTCGGCGGCCAGTCGCGCACCGGCATCGATCAGATCGAGCTCGGCCAGGACGTCGAGGTTGATGCGAATGTGCGGCAGCGCGTCCTGCACCGCGAGCGAGAGCTCACCCAAGATTCGGCGCTCCTCGACCGCGACTTCCAGCTCGGCCAGCTTGAGCCGGTTGTTGATCTCGACCAGCTCTTCGGGCTCGACGAACACCGTCTGCCCCGATTGCGAGGTGCCATGGACGATGCCGCGCACCCGCGAGCGCGCGTCGGTGCGCACCGGAATCACGTAGCGATCCTCGCGCTGCGTGAAGAAGCGATCCTGCAGATGCTCGGCGATGTGGGACGCGTCGAGGAGGGTCCCCAAGCGCCGCTCCAGCTCATCACGCACGGCGTGAGCGCGACGACGCAGACCACCCAGCGCGGCCGAGGCGCGATCCGCAAGGCGCACCACACGACCGTCGCCCTCTTCGAAGGCGCGGCCCAAGGGTTCGGTCAGCGTGTACAGCTCGTCGATGAGCGCTGCGCGGCCAGCCAGACGTGGCGTCGCAGTGGTGGCGCCAGCTCCGCGCCGTTCGGTCAACAGGTGGGAGCGCACGCGCGCCCCGGAGGCCAGCGTCGCGCCAACATCGCGCAGCACCCCCGCTTCAAGCACGCCGCCTTTGGCCGCGCGATCGAGCGCCTCGTCCAGATCGGCAATGCCGTCGAGCGGCATGGGCTGCGCCGAGTCGCGCAGCGCACGCGCCTCGCGAACCTCATCGATGCGGGCGGTCGCGGCGTGGATCTGGTCCGTGCCGAACAGCGTGAGCTGCCGTGCCAGATCTTGGCCACGGCGCGTGCGCGCGCGATCGGCGAGGTGCCCGAGCAGAAGGTCCCAGCCGAGGTCGCGGCGTGTCTTGTCCGAAAGAATCATGGAGATGGTCGTCGAGAGTGCGAGCTGCGTCAGCGCCGTTTGCGACGATTCGGCTTCGATGGTGCCTTGGCCTGGTTGGCCCGCGCCAACCCTTTTTGCGCCCGTCGGTCGCTCGGCGTGCTCTCCAAGATACGCTGATATTCGCCCGCGGCCAGGTCCGGCTTGCCGATGGCGAGAAAAATCTCGGCCATGATTGTGTGGCCGCCGGCGTCGGTGGGTTCCAATACCAGCGACGCAGCCGCATCGCTCTCGGCGCCCTTGGGACGGCGATGCTCCAGACGCTGTGCCGCTCGCATGCGCAACGCGTGGGCCAGCCCGTGACGATTTCCGTCTTGCTCGGGCGCCAGCACGCGCGCCGCCTGGTAGCTGTCGATCGCTTCGTCGAGCTTGCCCTTGCGCAGCGAGACCGACGCCACGCGATCGCTCTGCGCCACGGCCTTGAGTCGCAGCTCCTCCGCTTCGCGGTTGTGCGGGTCGGCCAGGGCGATGCGCCCGAGCAGCTCCTTGAAATTGTCGCCCGGCGGCGCAATGAGCCGCCCGCCCTCGACGGTACGGCGCGCCCATTCGAGGAGCTGTGCGACGTCCGCGTTGGGGTGGGGAACGGCGTCGTTGGTCGTTGGCTCGGTGTTCACCGGCGCGGCTGATGGCGTGGTCGGAGCCGTTGCTACGACGGGCGGCGGATTGACCTGAGGGATGGGCACCGTTGGGGTCGTCGGTTCGACCGGAGTCGGGACCACCGGCGTTGACGGCGGCGGATTTTGCGGCGTCGGCCCGTTGGTCAAAAGCGGTCGTCCCTCAGCACCGAGGGCGACATGCTCGTGCTCGGCTTCGGGGTGGCTGCTCTGGCTGTACGGCGGTAAAAAGCGATACGCTAAAAATGCTGCAATAGCCAAAAAGGCTAATCCACCAAAAATTCCCATCACTCGCTGCAGCGTAGACGGCGAATCGACAAACGCCGTCACCGAGCCTGTGCCACCCGGCAGCGGCGGCGGCGGACGATCCAGCTCGAGCACCGGTGCGATCTCGACGCCGGGCGCTCTGAACGCGTCACTGATCTCCTCGATCGGTGGGTGCGTCGTCGCCCTGGGCGTGATGATCCGTTCAATCGTGGGCGACGTGCCCAGGCTGCGTCCCGACGACGGCACCGAGAACAGCGCGCTGTGCGAGCCGGTGGTGTTGGTGCCGCTCAGGCTCGGCGCCGGGCCGCTCGGCTCCCAGCCGTGGGCGCTCGCGCTTTTGAGGCCGAGCACCGCAGCCACCGCCGACCCCCGCCCCTTCATGCTCTTGGTCAGCTCGTATTCGAGCTGCCCCATGGTCTGCGGCCGGGCGTCCGGATCCCGCTCCAGACAGCGCATCACCACCTGCTCGAGCGGCTCCGAAATTTCGGGATCGATCCGCCGCGGCGGAATCGGCGGCTCGGTGGCCTTCTTGGTGATGACCTCCATGGCGGTCTTGCCCGCGTGCGGCGGCTCGCCGGTGAGCAGCTCGTAGAGAATTGCGCCCACTGCGTAGACGTCGACGCGTCCATCGATCGGCTTGCCGGCCGCCTGCTCGGGCGCCATGTACTCGGGCGTGCCCATCGCGACGCCGGGCGTGGTCAGTCGGCGCGGCAGGTTTTGATTGCCCATGTCGTGCTTGGCGATGCCGAAGTCGAGCACCTTGACGAAGTCGGCGTTACCGTCGCGCGAAACCAGGAAAATATTTTCCGGCTTGAGGTCGCGGTGAATGATACCGGCCGCGTGCGCCGCCGCCAACGCGCGACAGATTTGCGTGCCGATGAGCACCGTGCGATCGGGCGCCAGCCGTCGCTCGTGGCGAAGCACGTCACCGAGATCGATGCCGTCGAGCTTCTCCATGATGAAGTAGACGTCGCCGCTGGCGGTGGTGCCTGAGTCCGTGACGTCGACGATGTTGGGATGGCCAATCTTCGACGCCGCTCGCGCCTCGCGCCGGAAGCGGTCGACGAGGTCAGCCTCGCTCGAATACTGCGGATGGAGAACCTTGAGCGCGACTTTCTTGCCGATGTCGACGTGCTCGGCCTCGTACACCGCGCCCATGCCGCCGGTGCCGATGAGTCGCTCGACGCGATAGCGCCCCTCGACCACCTGCCCGACCAGCGAATCGCCGGTCACGGGCGTGGGCTCCGCGATGATCTCGAGCGAGATCGGCTCGGGAGCCGTCGCCGGGCCACGCGCGACCGGGGGATAGCTAGGCTTGGCGTTCGGGCTGATCCTGGCCTTGGCCCGCGTTGTGGGCAGCGCGGCGGCAGTTTCGCGCGGCCCGATTCCGCCGTCGGTTTCGCCGTCGCTTCGCCCGGCAGGCACTCGGCCCGACGGAGGCAAAGGCGGCGGTCCCTTGGGCGCGGCGGCGACTGGGCGCGGCGCCGGCTGAACCGGGCGCATCACGGCGGCGGTCACTCCCGCTGTGCGACTGCGCCATTCCGGCAGATCGTGCTGCAACAGGCGCTCGTGCTCGCGCGCCTCGTTGGCGATTTCGTCGCTGAACAGCTGCGACAGCCAGCCGGCGAGCTGCGCGCCGTCCCCGTCCCCCTTGTCGGGTCCTGCCAGAGCAACCAGCGCGCGCGCCACCTCACGACGCAGCTCTTCGCCGTTGGCCAGGCGCAGCACCCGATCT
>JBBQIO010000350.1:0-4937 GCA_038325015.1 Polyangia bacterium | reverse complement strand
CGTGTCCGTCGGTCGATGCCGCAGACGCTGCAGAGGCTGCAGAGGCTGCCGGGCCGGCGGCGAATCCTTCGGGTTCGAGCGTCTTGCGCATCTTGTGCAGCCGCGTCCGCTCGGCAACGAACCCACCGCCGCTCAAGTAGGCTCCCCACGAGATGACCGCGTCGACGGCAAGGCCGGGCTCGTTCTCGGACGCCGCGGCCAGCGCCAAGGTGGCACCCAGTCGCAACCCGAGTAAAACCACCTGGTCGACGCCGCTCGAGCGCCGCAGCTCGCCGCCAGCCAGGCCGACATCGTCGAGCCAAGCGCGCACCAGCTCCGGACTGCGCGCATCGCCGGCCGAATCGCCGCACCCAAACCAATCGAACCTGAGGACCGCAAAACCAAGGTCGCTGAGGCGCTCGGCCAGATGGCGCAGCGGACGGTGGGCGCGAATTTCGTCGTCGCCGATCGGTCCGCACAGGACCACGCCAACCGGACGCACCGAGGCGTCCGAATTGACACGGGCCGGATGGTAGAAGCCGAACCGAGCCCGACCCTGCGGACCGAAATGGAGCGGGATGGGGCGGCCGACTTCAGCCTGGGTGTTTCGCATCTTTTGCTGGGGGAATGAAGGAAAAATAAGGAGCGAGAGCTTATTCGGCGAGGACGCCGCGCGGACGGACCGGCATCTCAAGCTTGCGAATCTTGAGCTTGAACTCGCCCTCTTCGCCAGCGGCGGAGGCATTGCCGTCCGTCGCTCGGCTCTCGTCGGTGGCGGCGTTCTCGTCTTTGGCGGGGCGCTCTTCGTTTTCCATGGTGCGGCTTGGCTCCTTGTAGGTTTGGTCGGGACGGTTTCAGAGGCTTTTGGAGTCTAGCATTTTGCGGGCGAGTTGGAGCAAATCGCCGACTGTGTCGAGGCGGCCCAGGTCAACGCCCAGGGCGACGACATCGACCTCCAGCTCCTCGGCCAAGCGCAGCATCAACGAAACCATCGACAGCGACTCGATGCCGAGATCCTTGTCCAGCAACAGCGCCGGGTCGAGCGGACCGGAAGCGGGCGGCGCAACCGACGCATATTCCGCCAGCAGCTCACCGACACGAGTATCGAGATCGGCCATGGCCAAGGTCACGGTCCCGCTTTAGCATCAGGCTCGGCACGGCGGCAAGTGCCGCACTTTTTCATGCGCAAACGCGTCCTGATTTTGGCGACCACCAGCTCCTACCGCGCGGACGATTTCGCCGCTGCGGCGGCGCGGCTCGACGTCGAGGCCGTGCTCGCGACCAATCGCTGTCACGTGCTGGCCGAGCTGTGGAGCGGCGCCGTTCCCATCGAGCTGCGCGACGCCGAGGCCGCGGCCTCGGCGGTGGTCGCCGAGGCTCACGAACGGCACTACGACGCGATAGTGGCGACCGACGACCGCACCGCCGAAGTCGCGGCGCTGGCCCAGCGCGCGCTTGGTCACGTCGGCAACTCGCCCGCGGCGACGCGCATTGCCGGCAACAAGCGCCTCTTGCGGGAGACGCTGCAAAGTGGCGGCGTCGCAACGCCAGGGCACCAGACCTTCGCTATTGAGGACGACGCAACTGCGGCGGCCCGGAACGTGCCCTACCCGTGCGTGCTCAAGCCGCTCTTATTGTCGGCTAGCCGTGGCGTCATGCGCGCCGACGATCCGGCCGGCTTCGTTGTCGCATGGCGACGGCTGAGCGCGCTTTTGCGCCAGCCCGAGCAGGCGGCCATCTCCGGGGACGGTCAGCGCATCTTGGTCGAAGCCTTCGTGCCCGGCGTCGAGGTCGCCGTCGAAGGCATTCTCCAGCACGGGGCGTTGACGGTGCTGGCGATCTTCGACAAGCCCGACCCGCTCGACGGCCCGTTTTTCGAAGAGACGATCTACATCACGCCCTCACGCCTGCCGAGCGACGTCCAGGCCGCGATCGCATCTGCGACGGCGAGCGCCGCCAAGGCGATGGGGCTCTCCGACGGACCGGTGCACGCCGAGCTGCGCGTCCGAGAGGGTCGGCCTGTGGTCATCGAAGTGGCGGCGCGCTCGATCGGAGGGCTCTGTGCACGCACACTGCGCTTCGGTCTGGCTGGCGCATCCTTGGAGGAGCTCGTCCTCAAAGGCGCCCTCGGACTGTCGCTGGGCCCGGTCCAGACCAACGGCGCGGCCGGTGTGATGATGATTCCGATTCCGCGCGCCGGCGTGCTCGGGCAGGTCCACGGCGTCGCGGATGCGTTCTTAGTGCCGCTCATCGAGGACGTAGCCATCACGGTCGAGCCGGGACGTGTGCTCGTGCCGCTGCCCGAAGGCCACACCTACCTAGGCTTCATCTTCGCGCGCGGGTCGGATGCCGCGGACGTCGAAGCGGCCTTACGAAAAGCGCACGCTTGCCTTGGTTTCGAAATTACCTCCACATTGCCAATCGCCTGACCGTCAAACGGACGGAACCACGCGGCTGCGCTGTTTGGCGGTCGGCTCGGCGCAGCAGAACCACGACTCGGACAGGCGCGGCGTCCGCGGCGCTCCTTTGGGCTCGGCCTGCTCGACTGCGTCACAGACCAGCGGTTCGCCCTGCTGTGCAGCTACAGTCAACTGACGCAGGTGTAGGAGCGTGTTGCGCGGGTCCTCCTCGGCGGCTGCGGCCTCCTCGACGAGCTGCATGACAGCGGCGTGGAGCGCGTCCATGCGCGGGTCGGGATGGCTCCATTCGTAGGTCAAGCGATCCGGCGCCAAGGGCCCCAGGATGGCGTGTGTCTCTTGCAGCTCCAGCAGCTTCGAGCCCGGCGGGATGAGCAGGCGAATGGCCAGCTGGATCGGGTCGACTTCGTCGACCAGCTGTTTTTCGGTGATGTAGTCGAGCAGCGCCGCGTACTCGTCCAGCGTCGACCAGGGTGTGAACGGCAAGAGCGACGGGCGAAACGAAATTCCGGCGCCACGCACCAGATCGATCGCGACATCGACATCGGCGCGCGTGTGCCCCTTGTCGAGAAGCGCGAGCACTCGCTCGGACAGAGACTCGACGGCGCTGACGATGAACACGCAGCCGAGCGCAGCGAGCTCGGGCAAAAGCTGCCGATGCGCCAAGAGGTGCTCGACCTTGGCCGTCACGTCGAAGCTGACCGTCGGATGCTCCGCGTGCAGCGCGCGCACAATCGACATGGTGTGGCCCGGTCCGTTGAGAAAGTCGGGATCGCCAAAGCTGATGTGGCGCGCGCCAGCGGTCACCTGCTGCCGTACATCAGCCAGGACCGCATCGCGCTGCACGACGAAGAAGCGGCCTTCATAGACCGGCGGAATGGGGCAGTGGCGGCACAGGTGCAAACAGCCGCGACTGGCCTCGACGTGACCGGCCAGGAGGGGACCCTGGGAGGGGTGAAGCAGCCGCGCATATCGTTTCAGCGGTAGGAGACCTGTGCGGTCCGGCGGCGGGAAGGTCAGCTTCTCGAGCGTGACCGAGGCCGGCCGCGGCGACTCGCCGCGCTCCAACGCGGCGGCGAGCTCAACCATGGCGCGCTCGTATTCGCCGCCCAAGACCGAGTCAGCGAGCCGCTCCTCGTCGAGAAATTTCCGATTGAGCGGCGCGTAGAGACCGTAAAAACAGAGGTGCGCGGTCGGATTGAGCGCGCGGATCTCTTTGGCGACCTCGGCCGCGAGACGAAATGCCGTGTGCATCGGCACTGCGATCGCGATCAATCCAGCCGCGCGCACCGCCGCTTCGTCGAGCGCTTGCAGCGACAGGTCGAGCGCCACCGGCGAAAATCCGGCGGCGATGAGAAAGCCGAGCGGCGACGCCAAATGGATCGGCTGGTGGCCGAGCTCGTAGGTCGACAGCAGTAAGATTCGTCCCGGCGCGCGCATGGTCTTCGGGGGCAATGTACGTCGATCCGCGCCCTTTGACACTCGCCCGCCAAGTGCGCGATGGTCGCGGCGCCATGGGACGCCATCCGTTTTTCGCCAGCCCGCTGCCCTGGGCGCTGACCCTCGACCAGGCCAAGGCTGCGGCCGCAGCCCAGCATGCCGCGATCTTGGTCGTCCACGGTCACCGCATGTGCGGCGGCACGCGCGCGCTGGTCGAACGCACGCTGCGCAAAGAGGAGCTGGTCGAGTTCGTCGACGGCCGCTTCGTCATGCTGACCTCGGACTCCGACGCGCCCGCCGATTGGTTGTTGGCGCTCCTGCCCGAGCTGGCCAAAACGGAGCCGACGCCGCTGTGCATCTATCTGCGGGCCGATGGCACGCTATTGACGTCGACCGCCGGCGGACGTCCACCGGCGGTGCTGCTCAACGACATGATGCAGGCGCTTTCGAGCCGATGACCGCCGACGATCTGCGCGTGGCTTCGTTGGCGACGATCGAGTCGCTGTACGCCAGCGCCCCGGTTGGTCCGATGCCGCGCGGCGTGTTCGACGGACACATGCTCCACTATCTCAATCGCGGCCCGATGGCGCGCGCGCTCGACGGGCTGCTCTTCGACGCGCTGCCGTACGGCATCGACTTCGACCGTCAACGCTGGTGGTTCGTGCGACCAGCGCTGTGCATCGGTCGCTTCGACATCGACTCCGGATCCTCGGCGTGGCGAGCAACCCAGACGCTGCGCTTGACCTACGATGGCTCACGCCTGCCCCGGCCTGTGCGCGCAATGCTGTACGACGAGATCAAACCGCTCGACGACGATCTATGCCTCGGCCTGGGCGGAGTCAAAGGCCAAAGCGGCAGCGGCGACCACTTCTTCTTTTTTCTGACCAAGTCGTTTGGCAGCTGATCGACCTTCCGCATATCGGTCTTCTGCATATCGATTCTCGGCTGTCGGAAGTCGATTGTCGGGCGTCGTTGCATATCGGATACGCGACGATTTACGGGCCGCGGGTCCTGTCACGCGTGGCGCCCTCCCGCCCTGCGGTCCTCGGTCGCAGACGCCCTCCGCTCCTCGGTCGGGCCCCTCCCGCGTGCCACCCGCTT
>JBBQIO010000349.1:0-4945 GCA_038325015.1 Polyangia bacterium | reverse complement strand
TGCACAGTGCGCTGGGTACCGGCGGCCTGCGCGAAGCGGCGCGCAAATACATCGAGCTCGTCGGGCTGCCCGACGATCTGCGCGGCGCGGCGGCGAGCCCAACAGCGGCGCAGAAACGGCTCGAGCATCTCGAGGGATTTTTGGATTCGCTGGGCCGCTTCGAGGAGCGCGCGGGCCGCGACCTCGAAGGTTTTTTGCATCGGCTCACGCTGCAGAGCAAGGACGAGGCGCCGGATGATCCCGAAGGTGCGGACGAGGTCACGCTGGTGACGCTGCACGGCGCCAAGGGGCTCGAATTCCCCGTCGTGTTCCTGGTCGGCCTCGAAGAGGAGCTGCTGCCGCACAAGCGCACGCTCTATCCGCAGGGTCCCGACGTCCTCGACGCGACCATCGACCTTGGCGAGGAGCGGCGCCTCATGTACGTGGGCATCACGCGTGCAAAAAAACGGCTCTATTTGACGCACGCGCGCCACCGATCGCACCGCGCCGCCGATAAGCCGCGCACGCGCAGCCGCTTTTTGGAGGAGATCCCGGAGACGTTGTACGACGAGCGCGAAGGGGCTGTGCGGCTGAAATCGTCGCCCGAAGAGGAGGAGGCGTTCGCCCGCGCGGCGCTGGCCAAGCTGCTCAAAATGACCGAGTGACGTCGGCCTTCATCTAAACCGCCTCGACCAGGCCGTTCTCTTCGAGTCGATAGCCGCGCCCGCAGACCGCGCACCAGCCCGAGCTGTTTTCCACCGAGACGCGCTCGCCGCAACGGCACATCCAGCCGAACTGGCGCGCTGGGACCCCCATGATGAGCGCGAAATCGGGGACATTCGCGGTCACCACAGTGCCGGCGCCGAGGAATGCGTAGGCGCCGACGGAGTGGCCACACACGACGGTGGCATTGGCGCCGATGGTCGCGCCGTGGCCGATGCGCGTCGCCTGATAGCCCTCCTTGCCGCGTGGCACCTCGGAGCGGGGATTGCGCACATTGGTGAACACGGCGCTCGGTCCGATGAAGGCCTCGGACTCGACAGTGACGCCGTCGTAGAGCGAAACATTGTTCTGGATTTTGACGTGGTCGCCGATGACCACGGTCGACGCGACGTAGACGTTTTGGCCGAGTGTGCAGTTTGCGCCGATTCGCGCACCGGCCGAAATGTGGCAAAAATGCCAAATTTTCGTCCCTTCGCCGATCACCGCGCCCTCATCGACGATGGCGGTCTCGTGCACAAAGTGGCGTCGCGGCGGCGTCGACATGGAGGCGCAACACTATACCAGGAGCCGAGTCTTGTGAGCCACGCCTGTCCGCGCTGGCGGGAAGCGCCGAGTCAGGATATGATTGAGTTGCGCCTTCGTGTTGCGCGGTGCAACCCGATGACGGAAGCGTCAAGGCGTGTGAGGTGAGACCGGGCCGCGAGGCCCCCAGACGAACGCTTGGCTTCACCGCTGCAAGGGCAGGACGAACACTGCGGTCCGCTGAGCGCCGGCCACGGCCGGGGGAGGAGTGCTGCATGAGTCAACTCAATCGTCCGAGGTGCTCCCAGTAACCGGTAGCCGGCCGCTGTGGTGGTCGCGCCATTTTGGTGCGCGATACCGTCGGTAGGCGGCTACCCCTGAAGTAAGCGACTCGCTGGGAGCGACATATCCCCCCGAGTCGAACAGAAAAAAAGTGGAGGAGAGGGGCTCGCCCAACGGCGGGCCCCTTTTTTTGCCGTCGCGCCGGCCGTGGGCTGTAAGGTCTTCGACGATGCGCGTGCCCCTGGTCGATCTCGAACGGCAGCACGCCGAGCTCAAAACGGCGATCGAAACCGCCGCCCTGCGGGTCCTGCGCTCGGGCAAATTCGTGCTCGGCGACGAGGTGAGCGGGCTCGAAGCGGCCATCGCGCAGCTCCATGAGTGTCCTTATGCGGTCGGCGTTTCGTCCGGCTCCGATGCGCTCCTGGTCGCGTTGTGGGCGCTCGGCGTCGGGCCGGGCGACGAGGTGATCACGACGTCGCTGTCGTTTTTCGCATCGGCCGGGGCGATTGTCCGGCTCGGCGCCAAGCCGCTGTTCGTCGACATCGATCCGGCCACGTTCAACCTCGATTGCGCGGCCGCGCGATCAGCGATCAGCCCGTCGACCAAAGCGTTCGTGCCGGTGCATCTGTACGGCCGTCCCGCAGATCTGGGCGCGCTCGACGGTTGCGGCGTTCCGGTGGTCGAAGATGGCGCGCAGGCCGTCGGTTCGGCGCTGTTGGCGCGCGGCGGACGGACGGCGACGCTGAGCTTTTTTCCGTCGAAGAATCTGGCCGCGGCTGGCGATGGCGGGATGGTGCTGCTGCACGACGCGGCGCTGGCCGAGCGCATCCGGCTCATGCGCACCCACGGTTCACAGCCCAAATACATTCACCAGCTCACCGGCGGAAATTTTCGACTCGACGCGCTGCAGGCGGCCATCGTGCACGCCAAGCTGCCCGCGCTCGCCGGATGGACCGCGCGACGGAAGAACAATGCTGCGCGTTATCGCGAGGCGCTCGCCGGCACGCCGTTGATTTTGCCCACCGACGCGCCCGGGCACGTGTGGCATCAGTTCGTCGTGCGCGCCCCGGACGCCGAAAATCGGCAGGCGCTGCGGCAGGCGCTGTCGCGCGCGGAGATCGACACCGAGGTCTACTACCCGCTGGCGCTCCATCTACAGCCCTGTTTCGCCGAGCTCGGCGGGCGCCCGGGCCAGCTGCCGTCGGCCGAGCGCGCCACGCAGGAGGTGCTGGCCTTGCCGGTGCACGCGCAGCTCGACGATCAGCAAATCGATTTCGTGGGCGACGAGATTCGCCGGTTTTATCGATGAGCCTGCGGGTCGCGGTCGTCGGTGCGGGCTACTGGGGGATCAATCACGTGCGCGCGTGGGCGCGGCTTCCCGAGGTGCAGCTGGTCGCGGTGTGCGATTCGGATGCGGCGGCGCTCGGGCGGGCGCGCGCGCTGGCGCCGGCGGCCGAGCTGGTCTCTGACTATGCCGCACTACTTTTGCGCGACGACATCGACGCGGTGATCTTGGCGACCCCAGCGATCGCGCACGCACCGCAAGCACTGGCCGCGCTGGCGGCCGCAAAGCATGTCTTCGTCGAAAAGCCGATGGCGCTTTCGCCGCTCGATGCCGAGTCGATGGTCCTCGCCGCCGAGCGCGCGAAAAAGACGCTGATGGTTGGCCACCTCATGCTCTACCACCCCGGCTATCTCCATCTGAAGAAGCTGGTGCAGTCGGGCGAGCTGGGCGACGTCTATTACCTGTACGCCGTGCGCGTCAATCTGGGCCGTTTGCGGCGCGATGAAAATGCGCTGTGGTCCTTTGGTCCGCACGACCTGTCGATGATTCTCGACCTGGTCGGCGCGATGCCGTCGTCGGTGGCGGCGCGCGGTCAGTCGTACCTGCAGCCGGGTGTCGAGGACGTGGTCTTCGTCAACCTCGCCTTTGCCGACGGCAAGATGGCGCAGGTGCAGCTATCGTGGCTAGACCCGCGCAAAGAGCGGCGGCTGACGGTCGTCGGCTCGCGCAAGATGGTCGAGCTCGACGACTCGCATCCGACCGAGAAGCTGCGCATCTACGACAAAGGCTACGAGCGACCGCCAACCTTCACGCAGTACGGCGAATACCTCACCGTGCGCCAGGGCGACATCCATATTCCGCGGCTCGAAGCGGGCGAACCGCTGGCCATTGAGTGCCGCCATTTCGTGTCGTGCGTCGTCCATGGAACGCCGCCCGCGACGGGCGCGCGGCACGGTGCCGAAGTGGTACGGGTGCTCGACGCCGCCAACCGCTCGCTCGCCAGCGGCGGAACTCCGGTCACGCTGTAGCCGAGCTGCACACAACAAACTACGCCCGATTGGCGCCGGTCCCGGGCTGGTGGCTGGCGATGGTGAAGTAGAAGGTTGCGCCTTGGTCGACTTTGCTTTCGGCCCAAATTCGCCCGCTGTGACGCGCGATGATGCGCTGCACCGTCGCCAGTCCGATCCCAGTCCCGGCAAATTCTTGGGTCGCGTGCAGCCGCTGAAACGCCGTGAACAGCTTGTCCGCGTAGGCCATGTCGAAGCCGGCGCCGTTGTCGCGCACGAAAAAGATGCGCGCGCCATCGGCCTCACCGACCCCCAGCTCGATGCGCGCCCCGGCCCTCTTGCCGGTGAACTTCCACGCGTTGCCAAGTAGATTCTCGAGCACCGCCTGCGCCAGCACGGGATCCATGTCGACCCACAGCTGGTCAGGTACGACGACCTCCACCTTTCGCTCCGGCTCGACCTGTGCCAGTCGAGTCAGGATGGCGCGCGCGACCGAAGCCAGGTCGACGCGCGCCGAGTTGATCGCGGCGCGGGCCACCCGCGACAGCGCCAACAGCCCGTCGATGAGCGCGGCCATGGTTTGCGCGTTGGCCTGGATGCTCTCCAGGCACTTGTGGGCGTCGGGCGGCAGGAGATCGCGACAGTCCTCGACGACCACCTGCGCCAGGCCGTGCATCCCGCGCAGCGGTGCGCGCAGATCGTGGGCGACGGTGTAGCTAAAGGCTTCGAGCTCGCGATTGGCGAGCTTGAGCGCGGTCTCGGCGCGCATGTGCTCGGTGATGTCGCGAATCGCCCGCGAGGTCAGCACGCCCTCCTCGGTGTCGAGCGGTCCGGAGCTGACCTCCATGGGAAACTCGGTGCCATCTTTGCGCAGGCCGTAAAGCTCGGGCACGGCGCGCCCGCTGGCACGCAGCCGCTGCGGAATCAGTGTTTCGGCGGGCTGGCCGAGCAGCTCGACGCGCGGATAGCCGAACAGCTTTTCGGTCTGCGCGTTGACCAGCACGATGCGCTCGTCGGCGTCGACGATCACCATCGCGTCGGGTGCGGCTTCGAGCAGGCCGCGAAACTTGGCATCCGCGGCCCGCTCGGCATTGAGGCTCTTGACCGCCGCCTCGGCACGACTGCGTTCGTAGCTCTCCTGCTCGAG